>CAIQND010000910.1 GCA_903873045.1 uncultured Methylococcaceae bacterium
CGTCTAAATCAGGACAGTCATTGCCCATTTGATTATAAACCTGTGCCAACACCGAACCGCCCAAACGATTTTTACCGGCACCCAAATCAATTAAGATTAATACGCTGTTGTCGATGTCTTGCAGTTGGGGTGTCAGGGTTTTTCTGACATCTATAACGGGGGCAAACGCGGTAACCACCAACGACAACGGCGAGGTCATTACTTTTTCATCGGCGTTATCTTTCCAGACGGTTTTCATGGATAACGAATCTTTACCGACCGGTATGGCAATACCCAGCTCAGGACATAACTCCATACCGACGGCTTTAACGGTATCAAACAACGCGGCATCTTCACCTTGATAACCTGCTGCCGCCATCCAGTTGGCAGAAATTTTAATTTTATTGAGTGATTCTATGCGGGCTGCCGCCAGATTGGTTATGGCTTCCCCTATCGCCATACGACCCGATGCAGGCGCATTAATCACCGCAATCGGTGAGCGTTCCCCCATGGCCATAGCTTCACCGGTCAGGGCATAAAAACCGGAAGCAGTAACGGCAACATCAGCCACCGGTATTTGCCACGGGCCGACCATTTGATCACGCGCAACCAATCCGGTTACCGAACGGTCACCGATATGAATAAGAAAACTTTTGTCAGCAACCGCAGGAAAAGACAAGACCCGTTTAACGGCTTCTTGTAGAGTCACGCCACTAAAATCCAACGCCTTGATATCAGGCTTTATATGTCGGGCATTCCGGTGCAGTTTGGGGGGTTTGCCAAACAAGATGGACATCGGAATATCAACCGGCTTATCGCCCAGTAAAGCGTCATTGAGCAAGAGATGTTCTTGTTCTGTCGCAACGCCTATAACGGCATGAAGGCAATGTTCACGCTCACAAAAAGCATTAAACAGGGGCAGTGATTCGGGTTTAATGGCAACCACATAACGCTCTTGCGCTTCATTGCACCAGATTTGCATGGGTGACATGCCTTTGTCGGCATTGTGTACATTGCGTAATTCAAATTGTCCACCGCGCAGACAATCATGGATAATTTCAGGGACGGCATTGGATAAGCCGCCCGCACCAATATCATGGATGGAAATAATCGGTGTATCGTGACCCATTGAATTGCAATGGTTGATCACTTCCTGGCAGCGTCGTTCCATTTCAGGATTTTCGCGTTGTACCGAGGCAAAATCAAGATTTTCACAGCCGGCACCGGACGCTTGTGAAGACGCAGCACCGCCCCCCAAACCAATGAGCATGGCCGGGCCGCCCAAGATAATAATTAAGGAACCGGCGGGGATGGGATGTTTATCGACCAGCATCGGGCGAATGTTGCCCATGCCTCCGGCAATCATGATAGGTTTGTGATAACCCTTAAATTCATGGCCGTTGCTTCCGGGTGCCGGTTGCTCAAAACTGCGAAAATAACCGGCGATATTAGGTCGGCCAAATTCATTATTAAAAGCGGCACCGCCCAAGGGGCCTTCGAGCATAATGTCTAATGCAGAAGCAATGCGTTCCGGTTTACCGTTGTCTTGTTCCCAGGGTTGAATAAATCCCGGGATTTTCAAATGCGACACGGAAAATCCGGTCAACCCCGCTTTGGTTGCAGAACCTCTTCCGGTTGCGCCTTCATCCCGAATTTCACCGCCCGAACCGGTTGCAGCTCCAGGAAAAGGAGAAATGGCGGTCGGATGATTGTGGGTTTCGACTTTCATCAACAAATGCACATCTTCTTCAATATAACTGTATTCGCCCGTCTGGGCGTTGCGAAGAAAAACCTGCGCTTTTGAACCTACGGCCACCGAAGCATTGTCATGGTAGGCGGATAAAATGCCTTCCGGACTTTTATCGGCGGTATTTCGTATCATGCTAAATAAAGACCGGGCTTGCTCTACTCCATCAATCGTCCAATCCGCATTAAAAATTTTATGGCGGCAATGTTCGGAATTGGCTTGAGCGAACATCATCAGCTCAACATCCGTCGGGTTTCTGCCCAGATTTTGAAAGCCGGCGCATAAATAATCAATTTCATCATCCGACAACGCCATGCCCAGTTCTGCGTTGGCCTTAACCAGTGCATCGCGACCTTCTTCGATGAGTTTGATACTGACCAAAGGTTTGGGCGCGTGTTGAGTAAATAAATCCGGCTCGGCATGATCCGTTAAAACCGCTTGGGTCATGCGGTCGTGCAGTAAAGTCGATAGCCGGATTTTAACGGCGGTTGACAAGAGTTTGTCGGCTACCAGGGCGTATTCAATACCTCGTTCTATGCGCTTGATGGCAGACAAGCTGCAACGCTGGGCAATCTCTGTGGCTTTGCTGGACCAGGGCGACATTGTGCCTGAGCGGGGAACGACCAGAAGGACTTCAGCCTCATCTTGAGTGCTTGCCGGTGGCACGGAACCATAAGCCAATAACTGGTTTAAGAGTGCGGATTGGTTATCATCCAGAGCCTGTTCAACATCGACAAAGTGAATAAAGCGTGCCGAAA
>CAIQND010000911.1 GCA_903873045.1 uncultured Methylococcaceae bacterium
AAGGAATTTGAGAACCTTATAGCACTAGCGGCCGTAGCATGGAATATTGCCGCATTGCCAAAAGAAAACCGTATCGAAAAGCTGACAGCATTTATCGATGAAATGCCAACAATGAGGCAAGAACTGGAAGCAGAAATGGGGAAGCATTACAATGACAGCAACCCGGCACCTGCAATAACGACCATACACTTCATAGGTGCCATCATTCAGCGCAAAGATGAATTCTTTCCAGAGGATAATCGACTTATCCTGGATTTCAACGTCAAAGATAGTCAGGAAGGCCCTCACCTTACCGTATCTTCTGCGCCTGTCAATACCAAACTCACTAAAAAATAACGCAATAAATCCATAAAAAGCGTTAACCACGAAGCTTGTCCTGAATTTAACCGGCTACCTACTTAAGGAGGGACAGTTTAAGGTTAAACCGTTGACTGAGCGGAATCGAAGCGAGAAAAATCACTTCGACTCCGCTCAGCGAACATCTTAACTTAATGACAGTTACGCTCCGGCGTGGAACTAGACTGATTCTTGTGGTTATTTTCTGCGTACTACCACCTTAACCGTATTGACGGTTAAGCCTTTATGCTTGTCCCGTCTAAAGTTGGTAACCATTTAACCGAAGAAACCCGAAGCAATAAATCTTCGTATCCTTCGTGGTGAATATCTGCCCATGAAGCCTTATTTACTCGCCCGACGCGATCAAAAACCAGTTATCTGCAATATGGGCGTGTAATTCTCCCAACTTGTTTTGTAAGCCGTCAAGAATGCTACGTAGTTGCTTTTGCGTGGTTTGCCGTGTATCCATAGCTTTTACATACGTCGCCAGTTCAGTAATTTTCAATGGCAAGCCATTGTTATTAGGTAACTGGCTAACACAAGTATGCATTTCAGCAAGGCAACAACTTACCGATCGTGGCAAATTAGCGTCCTGCAACAGAAAATTAAGTACATCATCACCATTTATTCTACTGTGCATTTGTTGACGGTACATCAACAAGGCATTCAGAGCCTTTAAAATATTCATCCACAGAATGGTTTCGTATTGGCGAACTTCATCACTACGGGATTCTGAGAGTAGTAAAGAGGCTAAATCCAGGATACGACTCGTCATATCAGCGCGTTCAATATTTCTGCCCAAACGAATAAATCGATAAGGGTCATTATGGCTCATATAGCCGGATAACAAGCCGGTAAAACGCTGACAACCTTTAAGAATCTCGTTAAGAAACAGCACACGCTGACGCCGGTTGGTAATAGTCTCCAGATTATTTTTCGCAAACAGATAGAGTTCATTAACCTGCTCCCACGCCTCATCAGGCAACAACTCTCTGGAAGTGCGAATATTTTCCCTCGCTGCGCTTAATGAAGAAATCAACGAGCCCTGATAAGTGGTATCAACCAACAAAAAGCGGGTGATATTACGCTCATTGGCGATGTTGTTTTTTTCATAGAATTCCTGTTCAGAGGTATTAATCAGGATCAGTTGCCGCCAATCCATTTCCACTCCCTTGGGTAAATCCATTAATAAATTCATGTGCACACTCACCAGTCTGGCAATGTTTTCTGTGCGTTCCATATAACGAGCTAGCCAATACAGGCGTTCTGCCGAGCGAGATAACATTAGTCTGCCTCCATATTAATAATCCAGGTATCTTTACTGCCGCCACCTTGCGAGGAATTAACCACCAGTGAACCTTTTTTAAGTGCCACACGGGTTAAGCCACCCGCTGTTACAAAAGTATTTTCGCCTTGTAAAATAAAAGGACGCAGATCAATATGGCGCGGTTCCAGCTTACCTTTGCACAAAGTTGGTGCAGTTGAAATCGCTAACGTGGGCTGGGCAATATAGTTGCGGGGATCTTCTTGGATAATTTTCCGGAATTTCTCGACTTCTTTTGCGGTGGCGTGAGGGCCTACCAACATACCGTAACCACCCGATTCATTAGCCGGCTTGACCACCAGTTCCGCCAGATGTTCCAGCACATAATCAAGATCCTCTTTATTGCTGCACAAATAAGTCGGTACATTGGGTAGTATCGGCTCTTCATTTAAATAGTAACGTATCATTTCCGGCACATAAGCATAAACCACTTTATCGTCGGCAACACCGGCACCCGGGGCATTAGACAAGGCGACATTACCGGCTTTCCAAGCTCGCATCAAACCCGGTACACCCAGCGTTGAATCCTTGCGGAATACTTCAGGATCAAGAAAATCATCATCGATGCGTCGATAAATAACGTCAACTTTTTCCAGACCTTCAATAGTGCGCATGTAAACACAATCATCGTCATTGACCACCAGGTCATTGCCTTCAACCAGTTGTACACCCATTTGCTGAGCTAAATAAGCATGTTCAAAATAAGCCGAATTATAGATGCCAGGCGTTAAGACCACACACGTCACGGGACCATCTTGGTGCGGAGCAATGGATAGCAACATGTCATGCAAATGAGTGGGGTAATCATCAATGGGCAGAATATCAATATCCTGCAAAAGCTCAGGAAATACTCGCTTGGTAATAACCCGGTTTTCCAGCATATACGAAACCCCGGAGGGAACCCGTAAATTATCTTCCAGCACATACATTACGCCATCTTTGTCCCGCACCAAATCAGTGCCACAAATATTAGCCCACACGTTATGACGGGGCTTCATGCCGATGCATTCCTTACGAAAATTTTTAGAGCTGTTAATAATCTCACCGGGCATTTTTCCGTCTTTAATAAAAGCCTGCTCGCTATAAACATCACTAATAAAGCAGTTTAAAGCAGTTAAACGTTGCTTTAAACCCTTTTCGATCACTCGCCACTCTTTTGCATCCATAATGCGCGGAATAATGTCGAAAGGCCATGCCCGATCAATATTTCCCTCGTCACTGTAGACTGTAAAACTAATACCCATTTCCATAATAGCCAGTTCGGCCGCGATTTTTCGCTTGTCTATGTCTTCTTTTTTAAGCGAATCCAAGTATTGGCATAATCGGTGACTTACCGGGCGCGACTGACATTCAGAATGCATCAGTTCATCATAAGCCGTTTCAGTTTTATAGTTTTTCCAGATTGATTTCATGACAATTCAATAGATGATGTTTAGTTTTAAAAAAATAAAGCATGAATAGTGCCAGCTTTAAAATATATCGGTTATATACTATTTTTTAGAGCATGCTCTTGGAGTTGCACAATAAACTTAACCTACCGTTTTAAGTTGAAAGCACTTTTTGACAGCGTGTAACGGGTAAAACTATTACTTTAAATATTGCAGTACTTGATCTGGAGTAATTATTCAGCCCCTCTTTAATAACACAGGTATCTACACAACTTTTACTTATAATAAAAACAATTAGTTACGGAATAATTAAACTCCCCTCTTGTTGGAGAGAGTTGGGGCGAGAAGAATGAAATCAAGCAGTTAAATTCCACTCATCCCAACCTTTTCCCTTTGGAGAAGGGGTGGTAGGACTTGTGCAGATACTTATGCTTTAATAAAGAGGGGTTGGGGGATATTTTATTAGATACCCCGTCTCGCCCCCTAAAACGACAACTCATTCACTACAGTCGCGGTCGGGTTAGCGACAACGTAACCCGACTAAAAGATATACTTTCATAGTAAGCCATAAAACCACTTAAAAAAAAATGTTTATAGTGCAGTAATAGAATTTCTTCATAAAATTCGGCTACCCACTTAAGCTGGGACAGATAATACGCCTTGAAGGGAAGGGTATCTGTAAAATCGTCGCGCTTTAAATGAGCCATTTGCGCTGCTCGGTAAGCCTTGATATTTCTAGTCTGTAGCGCCCCGTAAAATTCGTTCACCCCAATTTTCAACGGTAGAATCAGGGTTTGAGGGGGGTAGATTTTGATGAAATGCGTTTTTTACAAATTTC
>CAIQND010000912.1 GCA_903873045.1 uncultured Methylococcaceae bacterium
AGACGCGATAAATCGCGTCTCTACGGAGATTAATTTATGGTTGATAGGTATAAGGTGATTTCTGCGAAATAACTTACCCATTAAACGAATCCAATCGCTTGCTTGATCGGGAAAATCCTACTTTTAATGGGTAAAATATTCTCCGGAAATCACCTAAGTTAAGTGCTTCTTGGCAAGATAAACCGTTGACTGAGCGGAGTCGAAGTCGGCAAAATCGCTTCGACTCCGCTCAGCGAACGGTTTAACTTAATGTCATTGGATGCGTCTCCGTTTTTTCGCAAATTCAATCAGGACATTGGTGGCGCAAAGTATCATTGGGCGCATCCGCTAATTGGGGGAGCGACTAAAAGATTAGGGTGCTCAGTTACTTAAAGCCCTCTCCAGTGGGAGAGGGGAAATTAAAGTGGAGAAAATCCTTATTTAATCCCCCTCATCCCAACCTTCTCCGGCTGGAGAAGGAGCAAAGTTACTTGTGTCCCCCAAGTAGCGGATGCGCCCAGTATCATTATTTATTATCCCGCCATAATTTAGCGCGTATGGATTCCTGAGTGATATCGTCGCGATTAACGACCAACGCTTCAAATCGCGACGTGGGCGTCGCTCCTACGTCGTATGGAGATGCGTGCTTATCCGACTTAACATAACGCTGCAATGACTTATCCTATAAAATATAGGGTATAAGTTATCACATCATTAGTTTTATATTCGGAGATAAGGTGTTAAAGATTAAAGCATTATTTTTTACCGGTCTTTTGTTGTCCGGTCTGTTTTCTGAGTGCCTTGCAAGCCCGCTCGCAGAACAATGGGCAAAAGTGACTCGGCCGACTTATGCCGTTAATTCTCAGAGCATTGGCACTTATAACGCCGGTTGCATAAGCGGCGCGGTTTCTGTGCCGGCTAATGGCACCGGCTATCAACTGATGCGCTTATCAAGAAATCGGGCTTATGGTCATCCGGACTTAAAACAGTTTATTGAAAGCTTGGGACAAACTGCCGCCCAACAGCATTTAGGATCTTTATTAATTGGTGATTTAGGACAGCCCCGAGGTGGCCCGACGTTAAGCGGGCATCGTAGCCATCAAAGCGGACTGGATGTGGATATTTGGTTTTTGCTGTCAAAACAAGCCGCCAGTCGCACCCTGGCATTAAATGAACGCGAAACCTGGAATGCACCTTCCGTGCTTGCCGGCCAATCGGATGCGATAAATTATACGCAGTGGTCGTTAGCGAATGAAAAGGTACTTGAAGCGGCGGCACGTATGCCTGAAGTCGACCGGATTTTTGTCAATGCCAGTGTTAAACGTGAACTGTGTATCCGCCATACTGCGCAGGGCTGGTTGAGAAAAATTCGTCCCTGGTGGAAACATGATGATCATTTTCACGTTCGGCTTAAGTGTCCAAAAGACAATAAGTATTGTCAGGGACAAGACCCCCTGCCGCAAGGTGATGGCTGCGATGCCGAACTAAACTGGTGGTTTTCGAAAGAAGCCAAACACCCGGTTATCCCCAAAGCACCGCCGAAAGAATTGGCACTGCCGGCACTGTGTGATAGTGTATTAAAAGAGTGATTGGGTTAGATAGACGTAGGCCGGAATAAGGCTTTTCGAGCGCAAGCGAGAACAAGCGTTTCCGGCTAGCTGTACGAGTGTGCCGGAAACGCCACCACGCGCTACGCTTGGGTGGTCTTATTCCAGTCTACGTCTGGCTTTTTCTTCGAGGTGCCCTGCCTTAAGTTGATGCTTACTTGGCCTTAGTATCCTGCTCTTTACCGGCAATCAGGATACGCGCCAATTTACGCAAGCCATCGGAAGAAATTTCCAGCCCCAAAGGTGCGCCTATGTTCTCAAGCTCATACATCACATCGGTAGCGGCTATAAAGGTCATATAACGCAGCCCTTGTATTTCCGGTAATTCTTTAGCCAACGTTTTTAATTGCGGTGCCAGACGTTGCCAGGTGTGCGTAAAAAAAACGCGTACCGGATCATCGCCGTTAGCATCGTGATCTTTTAATCCGGCCTGAAAGGCACTGCGTGATTCCAGAAGCGTTTCCATCAAGGCATCCCGCAATTCGGGCGATTTAGTATCATCGGATGCCTGTTGGATGGCTTTACTCAAAAATGCATCCCATTCCTGCCAACTGGCTTGCCATTGTTTTTGTTCGGCTGCACTTAACGGGCCGGCCGATTTTTTGACTGCCTGTTTAGCCGGTGCATTGAAGGCCAGTTTAATGGCGACGCCATTATCGTTAGCCTCGGCACTGCTAAATTTTAAGGATTTAAGCAGTTCTTTAACTTCCGCTACGTTCTCTTTGGGTAAAAATTCCGTCACTGTTTTTTCAATGTTTGCACGCGATTCGTTTAAATCTATTTTGACAGCAGACAGTTTGGGTTCGACAAAACGATTAATCAACTCCTGAATTTTGTTGTTGCTAACCGAGCGGCCTTCCCGATCAGTCGCCGTCACTTTGGTAATGGGCAGGCTTAAGACCATTTGCGCGGCGTTGATGGTGGGTTGTTGCAAGGTTTCCAACCTACCACTCCATGCAAACAGTGTGACGCATTGTCCACCCAGTCCCGTTCCAAACTGGGCTTGCAGATTGTTTAGCAGTTTTATTTGACCTGCTTGGCCGCTCAGTCGGGGATCGGAAATTTTTAAATAACTACAGCCCTGCTTATCATTCCAAAGTTCAGCTGAATTGCCTGCCCCCTTATAAAGCTGGGTTATTAACGCTTTTTTTATCAGGCTATAATCCAGTTGCACCGGAAGCATCAATTTATCGGCTGCGCCACTTTTTGCAAATAACATCAGTAGGCTGAAAACGGTAATAACCGAATATTTATTCATAGGATTTTTCTCTGGGAAATGGAATGCGTTATTTTATTCTAAAAATCTTACCGAATGGCTGAAGTTATTGGCAGGCCGGTAATTTTTGGTCAATTAACGGCTTTAACTGCGCAGATCATGTTAATGGCTTAACATTAACGTTTCCTGAATCTTTACCCAAGACAACAATAAGGTTATTTCTGGAGAATATTTTACCCATTAAAAGTAGGATTTTCCCAATCAAGCAAACGATTGGATTCGTCTAATGGGTAAGTTCTTTCGCAGAAATAACCTTATACCTATCAACCATAAATTAATCTCCGTAGAGACGCGATAAATCGCGTCTAAATGATAACCCGTGGGTTTTCGGATGTAGGGACGCGATAAATCGAGCCGCGATAAATCGAGACGCGATAAATCGAGACGCGATAAATCGCGTCTCTACGGTGAAGATACCTGTATATTGCTGCTC
>CAIQND010000913.1 GCA_903873045.1 uncultured Methylococcaceae bacterium
GAAGTGAGTCAATCACTTCTCCGTCAAGTTGTCGTAAATCGTGATCGCTGAGTGCCATATTTTAAGGGGTTGTTTTTAGCTCAAATAATAACATATAGTCATTAGCAATGAAAAAAATTAGCAGGGGTGTGAATGATTACACAAAGGAAGCTTTTCTGACTGGTATCTATAGGGATATCGTTGGAGAGCCATCAGGGGAAATAGACTTATTAAGTAAAATTGTGCTTAGAGCGAAAACGTATCAAAAAAATAAGGAAGGCACGTTTATTTACTATCTGGTTAAAAGTGAATATCTTAAGGTATTGCAAAAGGCATCATGGTATTCGGAAGTTCAAGAGCAACTGGCGGGTTACTTGCAATTTATTTGTTGTGATCAACCCGCAAAATCGAATGAACGTTCGGCGAGTGTTGAAGATCAAGCACAATTGCTGGATCAGGTCGCTTATCTACTCCGTTTAGAGCATCAGGAAACAAACCATGTTTAAAACACCCAAACTTGAAGACTTCCTCCCTGAACAGTTAAAAGTCAGTAACTCAAACCATAAGCTTCACCACATCTTTAACGAGGCCGATTGTTACGCGCTCTGGGCGGCTTATTCAGCAGGGCGGCCTTTACTGGTGCGAGGCAAGGCCGGTACGGGTAAAAGCCAGATGGCGAGGGCGATTGCCGAACAGCTCGGTTGGGCTTTTGTTAGCGAAGTCATACGCGGCAGTACCGAACTTAGCGACTTGCACTGGCATTTTGATGCCATTGGTCGTCTGGGTGAAGCCCAAGCATTAGCCGTGCCGGGTGGCGCTACCAGCGATAACCCCAAGGACAAGCTCGATCCGATAAAATTTTTAGCGCCTGGCGCATTTTGGTGGGCGTTTAATTGGAAGACTGCGCAAGACCAGTACCAAAAATGCGCCACTCATTTACGGCCTGAGCCTGAAAAGCCTGACCCCAACAACCCAAAAGCTAAAACATGGAATCCAAAAACCGGCGGCGTGGTCTTGCTGCTGGATGAAATCGACAAGGCCGAGCCGGATTTACCCAATGGCTTACTGGAAACGTTGGGCTTGTATCAATTTACCGTGCCCTATCTCGATCGCCCAAACGAAGAAGCAGAAAACATAAACCCTATTAAAGCCGCTCCATCCCGGTTGCTGGTCATTATCACCACCAATGAAGAGCGTGAACTACCCAAAGCTTTTGTGCGTCGGTGTTTTGTCCATACCTTAAAAATGGAAGAATCCACTGAACTGGTACAAGATACTCATGATCCCGAAAATAAACTGGAAAAACGCTATAAATGGCTGATGGAACGGGGTCGATTGCATTTTGGTAAGAAGATAGCCGAGCCGGTTTATCAACTTGCGGCGGAATTATTATGGAAAGATCGCTCTGCCAGTCCAAATAATCAATACCTGCCCGGATTGGCGGAATATATTGATCTGTTGAATGCGGTGCAAAGTTTACCCCATGAAGAGCAAGATAAACGTTTGCAAGCCATTGCCAAATATGCGTTAACCAAAGGCCAGGAATCGTAGCATGGCCTGGGGACGGCTGGCCTTGTTGCAGGCGGCAGATGATGAGCACACTTTAAGCAAGCTTGCCGAGGTATTTGGCTATACCCGCTTGCCGGATGATGACGATCAAATCAGGATTCCAGGTGGATTATCTCAAACAGCAGCGAAAATTATCTTGATACCGGATGAGGCCAATGCTCCCAAGCGCCCACCCGCCCGTTTCCTGCGTATTAACAAACGGATCAATACTGAAACCGACCGTAATGACATTTTAAAACCTAGTTATTTGTCCGATCCTGCCATGCGCTTGGAAGCTTCAGAGGGCACTTATCGTTTTGCCGCACCGCCACCGTTAATGCCCATAGCCCGCTTGTTACCGTTGCTGTTTAATAGTTTGGCACAAGCCAGAACCGGCCATAGTCTGGATTATCGACAACTGTTAAGACAATTAGAGCAGGGCAAAGCCTTGCAGCGTTTACCCAGACGACAACACCGACGCTGGCCGCAACGTTTAGAAATTATTGTCGATGCCAGCCCACGATTGGAACCGTACTGGGCTGATTTTGAATTTATTGTCCGGCAACTGCAAACTCTGTTGGGTAAAGAAGCTGTGCAGGCACTTCGTTTTGATGAGGACACCTTGGGTGAACAAACTTGCTATTGTTTACCCTGGCCAGCCGCTGACCACGATCAATGGCGACTTTGGCAAGCGCCATCTTCGGATGTGGCCATCTTGATTCTGGGCGACTTGGGGTTTGCTGACGACCGCGCCACTATCGCTTGGCGGCGGCAGTTGGCCGGTTTACAAGCACATTCCAGCCCGATATTAACCCTCAGTCCCGTCTCCGGTTCCTCAGAAGACCCACTGTTTTGCCAACAGTTTAAGCCCAACGCACTCAACGACCATTACCCCTTATCGCGCCATCCTGTGCGCACCGGTTTTTCCTTCGGGCCATCATCCTCAGCATTACCCGTTGAAGATATCCTCATCTGGTTATCCCCTTTGCCCTTAATCGACAGCGGATTATTGCGCCAATTACGTGTAAAAATGCAATGGGGTGATAGCGCCTTGGAAGCGGTGATCTGGAATCATCCCACTGTGCGCGACATTGGCCTGGGTATTTGCGTACAGCCGGAGGCCGCAGAGCAGTATCAGCAACGTTTTCAACAACAGTATGCCGGTAGTGACGAGGCCACGCATTTTTGGAACATCGTTGAAGACCACCATAAGGGCGCTTACCCAGGCTTGCGGCAATTGGAGAAATTCAAGCTGAGTTTATTAGAACAAAAGGCAGAGCCAGAGATGCGCGAGTATTTTGAACGCCTTTGCGCCACCGGTCTCCAGAGCGGCAGCGACCCGGCACAACAACGCGCCTTACGAATGCAATGCTGTACGGTATTGGCTTCAATGCCCGAAACTATCTGGAACAGTGACTTAAAAGATTTGGCGTACTCTATTTTTGCTACCGCTCATGAAGAGGCGATAAGAGCCGGTCAATGGCCGAAACAACTCCCCGACGGATTTAATCCAGATCGTTTGCGCTGGGTGCTAGGCGACCCGGCGACTGCCAGCAAAACGCAAGCGTGGCAAATTGTTCAGATAGGTGATCAAGGCCAGATTAAAATTGAGCCGTGCCGCTTGGAAAATGCTCAAGTCGTGACGATTTTCAAGACCGCAGTATCCAAAGAATTCCCTCCCCGATTAATCTTATCGGATGCCAAGGGTCAGGTGACGCAAGTCTTACAAAATAGTGTGACGGTGACCTTAGCGGAAAACGAGAAAGCGGTATTTGAAGCGAGGGGCTTAAAACTGGAGCTGGAAGCCATTCTTAAACCAAACTGGGCTAGCCGTATCTGCTGGAATGAAAAGGGCTTATGCAGTAGCATGACTTGGTTGAATCAAGAATTGGATGTGTTGTGGCAATCCTCTACAACCGAAGCCAATGGCTCCTGGCTTTGGCCAACGCCGTTCGGTGAAGATGCTTTCGGGCTTTATGTAGACCTTAGCGTTAACAAGGTCACCCAACGCTTCCGTTGGCTGGAACCCGGCACGTTTTGGATGGGCAGTCCGGAAGATGAATCGGAACGGGAATGGGCTGGAAGTGAATCAGGCAAAGGCAGCGAAACCCGGCATCAGGTCACACTCACCCAAGGTTTTTGGTTGGCAGATACTACCGTCACTCAAGCGTTCTGGCAAGCGGTGATGGGCGATAATCCCAGTCAGTTTCAAGGCAACCCTAATAATCCGGTCGAACAAGTCAGTTGGGATGATACCCGGTTATTTATTGACCGCTTGAACGGCTTGCTTCAGGGGCTTTCGGCTAGGCTGCTCAGTGATGCCCAATGGGAATATGCCGGTCGGGCGGGCACCGACACGCCTTTTTCCTTCGGTGCCAACATCACCCCGGAACAGGTCAATTACAATGGTGGTCATCCTTATCCGGGTGGCGAAAAGGGGTTGTATAGACAGCAGACGGTTCCGGTCAAATCCTTGCCCGCTAATCCTTGGGGCTTTTATGAAATGCACGGCAATGTTTGGGAATGGTGTGCTGATGTTTGGCAACAGCAGATGTCACCAGAGCCAGTGACTGACCCGTTGCTAACTGACGCTAACAGTGTCGCTGCCCGCGTGGTGCGCGGTGGTTCCTGGTACAACGACGGCAGGAACGTGCGTTCTGCTAACCGCAACGGGAACGCGCCTGACGACCGCCTCATCAACCTGGGCTTTCGTCTTGCCCTAGGTCATTCCGGTTTAGGTCAGGGCAGTGGAACAACAGGGCAGGTAGCGACTGCTGAAGGCCCGGGCAGACGCGTCGCGGAGCAGCGGCAGACCGGGCCTTCAGCAGTCGCGGTCGACGAGCCATCGCCTGATTGGGTAAAACGCCTTACAACTTTTTTTAAAAAAGGGGATAAAAAGAAACCATGAAACACAAATTTTTTAACGTGCCGGTGTCTGATCCTGTTAATGCGGAGGCCGAACTGAATACCTTTGTGAGCCAACATCGTATTGCCCACATAGACCGGTATTTTGTCGCTGACGGGGCCAACAGCTTTTGGTCAATCTGTCTGGTTTGGTTGGAAGGTGATAGTGCTTTAACCGGTAGCTTACTCAAACGTAAGAATAAAATCGATTACAGAGAGGTGTTAAACGAAGTCGACTTCGCTCTTTATGCCAAGTTACGCGATTTACGCAAAACCATTGCCGAGCAAGAGGCAACCCCTGTTTACAATATCTTCACCAATGAGCAATTGGCGGCCATCGTCCAGATGTAGATGTAGGCCGGAATAAGGCTTTTCGAGCGTAAGCGAGTAGAGCGTTTCCGGCATCCGGTACGAGGATGCCGGAAACGCCACCACGCGCTACGCTTGGGTGGTCTTATTCCGGCCTACGCCTAATGCTTGTTATCGCTGAATTCCCCGAAATCAAGCATTAAAAATTTGAAGGTTGAGTTTAAGGGATTAAGGGTTATTATCTGTGCGTGCTTAAAGCGATAAATAATGGAAATTTAATTTCAAATCACATTGTGGTAAGCCCATACAGATAACATCCCTTGAAGTGATGGTATCTGGTAGCATCGAAATTAGTTATCTGAGAATCTATAAATGAAACAGCGCAACTCCCTGTCCCCCCCCGTTTTTCCTTATCCCTGGGCTTCTGAATGGGGCGAAGACGGGTATGGCCTTTGGCAAGCCTTCACTTATCAGGGCATACGCCATGCTTTTCGCTGGATATTGCCGGGCAGTTTTATGATGGGTTCACCTGATGATGAACTGGGGCGCTATGATGACGAAGACTTACATTCAGTCACCTTGAGTCAGGGGTTTTGGTTGGCGGAAACGACGGTGACTCAAGCCCTCTGGCAAGCCGTTATGTCTGCAAATCCAAACCCAAGCCCAAGCCACTTTAAAGGGGATAATCGGCCTGTTGAACAAGTCAGTTGGGAAGATGTCCAGGGTTTCATCGAACAGTTAAATCAGTTGCATCCTGAATTACAGACCCGCTTACCGTGGGAAGCAGAATGGGAATATGCCTGCCGTGCGGGCAGCCAAACCCCCTTTAATTTTGGCGGTGAACTCACCTTGGATAAGGTTAATTATAGAGGTGTATGGGAGTATAAAGCTGATGAATGGGGCGAGGGTGCCTTACGGGAAACCGCAGAGGTAAAAACCTATCCCTGCAATGTGTGGGGCTTGTATGAAATGCACGGCAACGTCTGGGAATGGTGTGAGGATAGTTGGCAAAGCAATCTAGGTAAAGAGGCCGTTTGCGACCCATGGCAACGTCTACAGCCGTTAGCTCCAGACGCTGCCCGCGTGGTGCGCGGTGGTTCCTGGTACGACTACGGCTGGTTCGTGCGTTCTGCTATCCGCAACGGGTACACGCCTGACCTCCGCAGCCTCAACCTGGGCTTTCGTCTTGCCCTAGGTCATTCGGGTTCAGGACAGGAGGGCGGAGCCAAGGGATAGCCGCAGCGAACCCCGGGCAGACGCGTCGCGGAGCAGCGGCAGACCGGGGTTCGCTGCGGCTATCCTGATTACAGGGTGGTCTTATATGGCCTTGGTTATGCTCTGGTTCCCAAGCTCCCCTTCACTGCCCACAGTTAGTGGAATGTAGTATGCAGTGGGAGTGGCATCCTTCATTCTTGGGTTTACACTTTTTTGCAATAACCATCGCGGGTTAGCGACAGCGTAACCCGACAAGTCAACGACTATGTGTCGGGTTACGGCTAGCGCCTAACCCGACAAAGATTATTAGCATTTTTTGTGATAAAAAAGTGTCAGCTATTTTTGGGCTTCTATGAAGGATGCTCATTAAAGAGCTTATTTATTATGTTTTTCGTAGAGAAGCGATATATTGTCTTTCTATTCCTTGCTATTTTAATTAGCGCCCCCATAATCTTCTAATCCAAGAAATTGTTAAAGGTTCCGTTTATGGAAACGCACAAAATGAAAGCGTTACAACAAAAAGATAACTTGATTCCGGTTTTACCGCTTAGAGATGTCGTGGTTTATCCACACATGGTTATTCCCTTATTTGTCGGTAGGGATAGGTCTATTGATGCCCTGGATGCCGCCATGAAGGACAACAAGCAGGTTCTATTGGTTGCACAAAAGGAGGCTGAAGTTGATGAACCTGATTTTACCGATCTTTATGAGGTGGGTACCCTGGCTAATATTCTACAATTATTAAAATTACCTGATGGTACCGTTAAGGTTCTGGTGGAAGGGAGTCAGCGCAGCAAGGTGCTTTACTATCAAGAAACAGGCAGCTTTTTTTCAGCCGCAGTAGAGAAAATTGATGATGTTTTTAATCTGTCCGAGCAAGAGCAGGATGTATTGCAGCGTACGGTTATCAATTCATTTGATCAATACGTCAAATTGAACAATAAAATACCGCCGGAAGTTTTAAATGCCTTGTCGGGTATTGATGACCCTAGTCGATTAGCCGATACGATGGCCGCTCACATGACCCTGAAGGTGAGCGACAAGCAGGCTATTCTGGAATCTCCTGATATTGAAAAACGCCTGGAAGATTTAATGACCTTAATGGAAGGTGAAGTTGACCTTTTAGAAATGGAGAAAAAAATCCGTGTGCGTGTAAAGCAGCAGATGGAGAAGAATCAGCGGGAATATTATCTGAACGAACAGATGAAAGCCATTCAAAAAGAATTGGGTGATATGGATGATGTGCCCAATGAGATTGAAGAGCTGCAAAAGAAAATTGCCAATGCTGGCATGTCAAAGGAAGCCAAAACAAAAGCAGACGCCGAACTTAACAAGCTTAAATTAATGCCGGCTATGTCAGCTGAAGCGACGGTAGTGCGAAATTATATTGACTGGATGGTCAATGTACCCTGGAAGAAAAAGACCAAAGTGCGGCATGACTTGAAAATTGCCGAGCAGGTTCTGGAAACTGAGCATTATGGCTTGGAAAAGGTAAAGGAGCGTATTCTTGAGTATCTGGCTGTGCAACAGCGGGTAAAGCAACTTAAAGGCCCCATTCTATGCCTCGTTGGGCCCCCGGGTGTTGGTAAAACGTCATTAGGGGAGTCTATCGCCAGGGCAACCAATCGTAAGTATGTGCGTATGGCTTTGGGTGGCGTCAGGGATGAAGCAGAGATTCGCGGTCATCGGCGTACTTATATAGGGTCTATGCCGGGTAAGATTTTGCAAAATCTGACTAAAGTGAAAACACGAAATCCCATGTTTTTACTGGATGAGATTGACAAAATGGCGGCTGATTTTAGAGGTGATCCGGCATCGGCTTTGCTGGAGGTGCTCGATCCTGAGCAGAATCATACTTTTTCAGATCACTATTTGGAGGTAGACTTTGATTTGTCTGATGTGATGTTTGTCGCAACGGCTAATACCATGAACATTCCCCCGGCATTATTGGACAGAATGGAAGTTATCCGTCTTGCGGGCTACACTGAAGATGAAAAAATCAATATCGCCATTCGTTATTTAATCCCCAAGCAAATAAAAAATAACGGCCTTGAAGCGCACGAAATTGAAATTTCAGAAACTGCTGTCAGGGATATGATTCGTTATTATTCCCGTGAGGCGGGGGTGCGTAATCTTGAGCGGGATATTTCAAAAATTTGTCGTAAAGTAGTTAAGGATCTCTTGTTGAAACCTGAAAAAAATAAAGTCATGGTGACTGTCGAGAATCTTGATGTTTATTTGGGGGTTAAGCGTTTTAGTTATGGGCTTGCTGAGGAGCAAGATCAGGTAGGGCAGGTGACCGGTTTGGCTTGGACTGAGGTGGGTGGCGAGTTATTAACCATTGAGACGGCGGTTATTCCCGGAAAAGGCAAGCATTCAGCAACAGGCAAGCTGGGTGAGGTGATGAAAGAATCTATTGAAGCTGCGATGACGGTCGTCAGAAGTCGCTCAGCGCTGTTAGGCATAGATAATGAATTGTTCCAAAATAATGATATTCATATTCACGTTCCTGAAGGCGCTACCCCGAAAGACGGCCCTAGTGCTGGTATTGGTATGTGTACGGCCATCATTTCTGCTTTAACCAAAATACCGGTACGGGCAAATGTAGCCATGACGGGAGAAATTACTTTGCGAGGGCAAGTACTACCTATTGGCGGCCTAAAAGAAAAGCTGCTGGCGGCTCATCGCGGTGGTATAACAACCGTTATAATTCCTGCCGAGAACGAAAAAGATTTGATTGAGATACCTGAAAATATTAAGCGAAATCTGGATATTAGGCCGGTTCAGTGGATAGATGAGGTGTTGGCCGTGGCTTTGCAATATATGCCTGTTCCTGTTGATAAAAAAGTCGATGAAGAGCAAGGTAAAGCGGATGTTGAGTCTGTTAAAATAATACAACAGGGTCTTACTGCGCATTAGAAATGTTTTGCGGGTTTGTAAGTTTTATGAGCAAAGCCCCAAAAAACATGGCCTCTAGGGGTTTTAAAGCTTGACACTATGTTGTTGCTATTGATATAAATACCTGTGTTTCTTGTGTTGCTGCCAATCGAGCACAAGAATCAACATAGGTGTTTCATATAATATATAAAAAAAATAACTTCCTTAGGGGGAATAATGAACAAATCCGAACTTATTGATGCTATTGCCGAGTCTTCCGGTTTAACCAAAGCCGATGCCGGGCGTGCATTAGATGGCTTTCTTGGTGCTGTAACCAGTGCTTTGAGTAAAGGTGAGTCAGTTGCTTTGGTGGGCTTTGGTACCTACACTGTAAAAGAAAGAGCAGAGCGTAAAGGACGTAATCCACAGTCCGGTGAAGAAATCACTATTAAAGCTGCAAAAATTCCTTCATTTAAAGCTGGTAAATCTTTAAAAGATGCTGTAAACTAGATTTTTTTGGTTGGTTAGCTTCTTACCAAACACAAAAATACATTATTTTATATTTAAGCTTGTAATTGTTTTAAAAATAAATTATAATGGTTACTTAGTCGGGTGCTTAGCTCAGCTGGGAGAGCATCGCCCTTACAAGGCGAGGGTCGGGGGTTCGATCCCCTCAGCACCCACCAGACTTTGGAGTGGTAGTTCAGTTGGTTAGAATACCGGCCTGTCACGCCGGTGGTCGCGGGTTCGAGTCCCGTCCACTCCGCCAAATTAAAAAACCCCGAACCGTCTGGTTCGGGGTTTTTTTTTGCTTTATAAATTGAATCCTAAGGACTGATCTATGCTGACGAAAATTAGAGAAAAAGCACAAGGTGCTTTTGCATGGGGTATTTTGATATTAATTTGTGTACCTTTTGCTTTATGGGGCATTAATAATTATTTGGATACCGGAAAAGAAGCGGCGGTTGCATCGGTCGGTGATAAGGATTTTTATCAGCGCGATGTTAATAAAGCTTATGAGCAATATAGCCAAAACCTTCAGGGCTTGGGTGTTGATGAGCAAGCTATAAAAGCACAGGCATTACAAAAGCTGATAAAAGACGAAGTTTTATTGCAATATGTACATGCCGAGGGTCTTGTTGTCACTGATGATGAGGCTAGGGATTTTATTAAAGGTCTGCCTTATTTTCAGGTGGACGGTAAATTTAGCGATAAACAATTTAAGACATTACTGAGTTCGCAACGGATTTCGTCCGCAGAATTTGTAAGCAGAATTAAAAATGCACTGATTATGGAGCAGTTTCAGCACAGTATTGTAGATAGCAGTTTCGCTACACAATATGATGTGGAAAGCTTTTTTAAGATCCAAAATCAACTGCGTGATGTCGATTATGTCACTGTTCCTGTGCAAGCATTGAAGGAACAACCGACCACCGAAGAAATATCGGCCTATTACCAGCAGCACCAAGATTTATATAGCACGCCAGAACAGGTTTCTGTTGAGTCTGTTGCCTTGTCACTTGAAGAGATTGCTAAGAAAGTAGTCGTTACCGATGAAAAGTTAAAAGCTTTCTATGAAGAGCAAAAAGATCAATTCACTACGCCAGAACGTAGAAAAATTAGTCATATTCTTTTTATGGTTAATGACAAGATCACTGAAAAACAGGCTTTGGAAAAAGCGCTTAAAGCAAAGCAGGATCTGGCAAGCAAAGATTTTTCTGCGCTGGCCGCTGACGTGTCTGATGATAAATTGACCGCTAAAAAAGGGGGCGATTTGGGGCTTTTTAACGTGGGTGTCATGGAAAAAGCGTTCGAAGAATCAGCGAGCACCTTAAAACTGGGTGAAGTATCAAATCCGGTAAAATCAGCGTTTGGCTATCATTTAATAAAAGTCACTGAGCTGGTGCCGGGGGATATTAAATCGTTTGATAGCGTTAAAAATGAAGTCACGCTCGCTTATCAAAAAGCCCAAGCAGAAAATGCTTTTTATGAGGCCGGTCAGAAATTAACTGAAATGAGTTATGAGCACCCTGATAACCTGCAAACTGTTGCTGATGGCCTGAATGTTTCTGTTCAAAAATCAGTCTTGTTTACCAAAGAAAAAGGTGAGGGTATTGCCTCTGATGAGAAGTTACGCAATGCTGCGTTCTCTGAAGAAGTTTTGCAGGGTAACAACAGCACACCTATAGAGTTGGGCGCTGATCGTTTGGTAGTGGTGCGGCTTTTAGAGCATAAGGTAGCCGCCAAGCGAGACCTTAACGAAGTTAAACAAGACGTGGCAGCGGTTTTATCAAAAGAAAAAGCTCAGTCACTGACAGTCCAAAAAGCACAGCAAATAAAAGAACGCTTGCAAGCGGGTGACTCCATTCAGGCCGTAGCGTCTGAAAACAAGCTGGAAATTAAGGCAGAAAAAGGACTTGCACGCGGCAAAAATAAATTGCCTGAGCAGTTGAGTGAAGCTGTTTTTAAAGCAGCTAAACCCGTTGGTGGTAAACCGAGTGTTTTTATTGCAGTATTGCCTTCTGGCGAGCAAGTCTTGGTGAGCTTGACAAAGGTTACCGCAGGCATCATGAGTGAAGATGACAAGAAACAAATGGAACTGGCGAAGAAGAATATTGCCAATGCCTTTGGCCAAACTGAATTCAATCAGGTATTGAACAGTTTACAAGCAGAGGCGGATGTAGAAATTAATACCAAGGCTCAGGTTCAGACGCAATAACCGGGTAAAATAGGGAATAAAAAAAGGGAGCCGTTAAGCTCCCTTTTTTATGTGCGGGGGAATGTGCATAAAATAACCTGACTATCATGCTCTCCCAACCCTCTTACGTCGGAAGAGGGTCAGGGTAATAGTCTGCTCAAGTTGTTTCGTGCATGTTCCTTAGCAATCTCTTAAGAGGCTGCTAAACCGGCAATATTATAACCACAATCTACGTAAGTGATTTCTCCGGTAATACCTGATGCTAAATCTGAGCACATAAAAGCCGCTGCATTACCCACTTCTTCGATGGTTATATTTCTCTTTAACGGAGACGTATCGGCCGCTTTATTTAACATGGACTTAAAATCATTAATACCTGATGCTGCCAGTGTCCTAATAGGGCCCGCTGAAATAGCATTAACACGCGTGCCTTCCGCACCCAGTGCGACGGCCATATAACGCACATTGGCTTCCAGGCTGGCTTTGGCAACCCCCATGACATTGTAGTTGGGAATTGCCCGTTCTGCGCCTAAATAAGTTAAGGTCAGCAATGAACCATTACGACCTTGCATCAGGGCTCGACCTGCTTTCGCTAAAGCAGTAAAGCTGTAAGAACTTACGTCATGAGCCGTTTTAAAGTTCTCGCGGGTGGTAACGTCAACATAATCGCCATTAAGGGCGTCACGCGGCGCGAAAGCAACCGAATGTACGATACAATCCAAACCATCCCACTGTTCACCCAGTTTGGCAAAGACATTGCTGATATGCTCATCAATGCTGACATCGCATTCAATAGTGATTTTTGAATCACATTTTTCAGCCATCTCTTCGACCCGACTTTGCAGCTTCTCATTTTGAAACGTAAAAGCCAATTCAGCGCCTTCGCGATGCATGGCTTGAGCAATACCCCATGCAATAGAACGATTACTGGCTAAACCCACAATTAAGACCCGTTTGCCCTGCATAAAACCCATTATCATCTCCCCGTATTTTTGTTTTTGTTGTTACAATAGTAGAGACCCGATTAATCGTGTCTCTACGGATTTCAACCTGCACCCATTCACATTTAATGGATGATCCTTCAAGTATCTACGACCCGATTATCGATGTCCAGTTTTTTGTCTATGAAGATACCAACCAATCACATTTTATTATGCCTCACCGTATTGTTGACGGCTTGCGATGTTCCACAATTTAACAACCCTTACACAGGGAATGAAGGTAAACTCTCGGTTTTGTATCAATCGTTTTCAGAGCGACCCAAGCATTTAGATCCGGCGGTTGCCTACAGTGAAAATGAATATGCCTTTATTGCGCAGATTTATGAGCCGCCGTATCAATACCATTATCTAAAAAGACCCTATCAATTGACAACTTTGACGGCAAGCAAAATGCCGGAGATCAATTATCTGAATAAAAGCGGTGAAAAATTAGGGGAGGGCGCAAAGGACAGTGATATTGCCTATACCGATTATGTTATTGATATTCAGCCCCATATTAACTATCAGCCGCATCCTGCATTGGCTAAAGATGCGCAGGGCAATTATCTGTATCATCATTTGACACCGGTACAAATTCAGTCACTTAAAACGTTAAACGATTTTAATAAAACTGGCTCCCGTGAGCTTATTGCTGATGATTATGTGCATCAAATTAAACGTTTGGCGCATCCTAAAATACAATCGCCTATCGCTGAAATCATGAAAAACTACATCGTGGGTTTTGATGATTTTTCCAAACAAGCAAGTAATAAGCAAAAGACGGATATAAAAAAACAGCAAATGACGGGCGTAGAGGTCAATAATCGTTATCAATATCGCATCCGTATTAAAGGCAAATATCCCCAATTTATATTTTGGTTGGCCATGCCGTTTTTTTCACCGATGCCTTGGGAAGGCGATGTCTTTTATGAGCAGCCGGGATTGTCTGATAAAAATATTACCCTGGATTGGTTTCCATTGGGTTCGGGACCTTATTTACTGGCTGAAAATAATCCCAATCGACGTATGATTTTGCTTAAAAATCCGTCCTTTCATTTGGAAAAGTATCCCTCTGAAGGTGAGCCTGATGATAAAAAAAATGGTTTGCTAACAGACGCAGGAAAACAACTGCCTTTTATCGATAAAGTCGTTTTTATACTGGAGAAGGAAACCATTCCTTACTGGACTAAATTTTTGCAGGGCTATTATGATGCGTCGGGTATTGCTTCGGATAGCTTTGACCAGGCTATACAGTTTACCGGTAGTGGTGGCGTTGCCTTGACAGATACCATGAAGGAAAAAGGCATCCAGTTACAAACCCAGGTAGAGACCTCTATTTTTTATATGGGTTTTAATATGCTGGATGCTACCGTCGGTGGCGATAGTGAAA
>CAIQND010000914.1 GCA_903873045.1 uncultured Methylococcaceae bacterium
CCGTGAACGGACACACACGCCGCTTCGCCGATAGCCATCAAACCGCTCACGACTTTATCGGGATTATCGCCATCCAGTGTCACGACTTCCGCTTTATAATTGGTGGGAATGCCGCCCATGTTGTAATGCACAGTAGGTAAAACAGGAATCGGTTCTTTGGTGACATCGACACCGGCAAAAATTTTCGAGGTTTCAGAAATACCGGGTAAGCGTTCGTTAATAATGGCCGGGTCGAGATGTTCAATGTGCAAGTAAATATGATCTTTTAACGGGCCTACACCGCGCCCTTCCTGAATTTCAATGGTCATGGCGCGACTGACAACATCGCGTGACGCTAAATCTTTAGCGTGCGGTGCATAGCGTTCCATGAAACGCTCACCTTCCGAATTGGTCAGATAACCGCCCTCACCTCTTACGCCTTCGGTAATTAAACAGCCTGCACCGTAAATTCCGGTCGGATGAAACTGGACAAATTCCATATCCTGTAACGGTAAACCCGCCCGTAAAACCATCGCATTACCATCACCGGTGACAGTATGTGCCGATGTGCAAGAGAAGTAACTGCGGCCATAACCGCCGGTTGCCAGAACGGTCACATGCGCTTTAAATAAATGCAGAGAACCATCATCAAGGCACCAAGCCAATACGCCACGGCATTCGTCATTTTCCATGATCAAATCAAGCACAATGTATTCAACAAAAAATTCGGCATTATGCTTTAAGGCTTGTTGATAGAGCGTGTGCAATATCGCATGTCCGGTTTTATCAGCCGCCGCGCAAGTGCGTTGCGCCGTGCCTTCGCCGTAATGCGTGGTCATGCCGCCAAAGGCACGTTGATAAATTTTGCCTTCGGGCGTTCTTGAAAAAGGTACGCCGTAATGTTCCAGTTCGATAACCGCGTTCATAGCTTCACGGCACATGTATTCAATGGCATCTTGATCACCCAACCAATCAGAGCCTTTAACGGTATCGTACATGTGAAAACGCCAGTCATCTTCGCCCATATTACCCAATGCCGCGCTGATGCCACCTTGCGCGGCAACGGTATGACTGCGGGTAGGAAACACTTTAGTTAGACAGGCTGTTTTTAAGCCTTTTTCAGCCATGCCAAACGTAGCTCGAAGACCTGCACCACCGGCACCGACGACAACCACGTCATAAGCATGCTCAATAATTTTATAATTTGCCGACATAAGTTACCCTATCAATAGTGTACGAAACACCGCAATCAACGCTGCCAGCACCAACAACAGAAAACCGAGGTTTACCGTCCAAACTGCAACAATTTTGACACCTTCAGCGGCAATATAATCTTCAATAACCACCTGCAAACCCAAGGCGGCGTGATAAAAAACCGCAAGCAACCAAGCGACCATACCCAATGTATTTAAAGGTGCGGATAACCAGGCGACCGTTTCTTGATAAGGCGCGTTTAAGCTTAAATCGAGGAAAATAATCAACCAAAAAGATAAGGGAACCAGCGCCACGGCGGTGACACGCTGCATCCACCAATGCGAAGTTCCTGTTTTTGCGGAACCCAATCCAACAGCCTTGGCTAAAGGCGATCTATATTTCATAAATAATCCTTAACTTAGACAAACAGGAAGGTAATGACGGTAAGCACGAATGAACTACCCAGCTCAATCATTGCGTAGCGATTCAGTGTATCACGCTCAAAACTGTTACCGGCATCCCAAATTATATGACGCACACCGTGACATAAATGGAAAAAAAGTGCATAGATAAACCCCCAATAAATCACTTGCATTAATACTGGACGCATAAAATCCTGCATGGCGGTGTAGCTATTGGAACC
>CAIQND010000915.1 GCA_903873045.1 uncultured Methylococcaceae bacterium
CCGATAAAAATTATCCAGCATTTGAGAGCTAAGGTCAGTCAAGAACAACACGTTAAAAAAGACCTCGGCCTGAAATGCCTCGTTAACCAAGGGCAGTTGCCAGGTTTTTAACCATTCTTTCATCGTTGCTACATTTTTCTGGCGTTTATCACCCAATTCATAAGGGTAAACTACCTGAACATGAGATTTCCAGGACGTTGAAACAAAGTCATAGTTATCTTCCGCCAAAAACCCGGATAGATAAGCGACAGCGGGTGGCTGTTTTTGTGCGGCTTTGTTGACCACAGACAAATCCGCCGGACGCAACCACAACATAACTGAATCTTTACTGGAAAGACCTTTCAAGGCCGCTTTCAAATCCGCCGGTTCTTGACCGTAAAGCACACGATTTTCAACCTTAATATCAGAACCTTGCAAAGCGTTAGTCAGCGCATTGGCCGCACCACGTCCCACCTCGTCATCCCGATAAATTTGAAGCAACCGGTGCGGTGCTTTTTTTCCTTGATCCCGTAAATGCTTGGCGAGAACACTTGCCTCCAATGCCACGCCGCGAGAATAATAAAGCGAATAAAAATCCGTTTGAGCAGGCGGCAAGGCAACACTGGGAAACAAACACGGCAACTTTTCCTGCTTGCAAAACGCATCTACCGGTGCCCAAGTACCCGTTGAAAGTCCGGAAATTACCGCAAAAACAGGTTCTTTACTGTATTTTTCAACTAATTGCTTACTCCAAGTATCCGGTGCTCCCTGTAATTCCCAAACCGTCAACTCCCAATTGCGCAAAGTACGAGGAATAAGATCCACAGGCGAGCGCATACGTCCGGAGTATGATTGCTGACTGGCATTGCGCTGGGCAAAAGCTGAGCGAATCATCTTCACCATCACTTCACTCTGTTTCGGATCTGCGCCTGGCGTAACGATAGTCGCAAAATGCAGGGTATCAGCACCGACACCGGGCGACAGCTCAGCGGATAGTTGCTGCAAATAAGCCGTTACCGCCTTAATCTCCCCATCGCTTAACGCATATTTTGGCATCAAAGGACTCAGTGGGCTGCCATTGACATTAACGCCCTCGCGGAGTGACTTGCCCAGAGACGCTTCTGTATAAGGTGCATGGGCTCTGGTTATGTTTTTGGCCGCACGCGGATCAACCAAGGCAAGTGGACGATTATCCTCTGTAGCAAACAAAAAACGGCCAGCAATAGGTGTTACTACAATATTACCTTCCAGACTTCCCATACCGCTACGCCGATGACAGGTCTCACAGGCTGCCGAAGCCCCTTCAACATCGACGGTATTGAGACGCTTACCAAGCAACGGTTCACCGGATGGTAAAATACCTTCCATATAAATTCGTTTACCCAGCTCCACTTCCTCGCTACGGGTAACCGACTGTTCGGCACTCACCATTAACGCCAGGGAAGCCAACCCTAAACAGAGTAACCAGCGGCTTGACAACAACCATGAAGATTTCTTACGAGTACCTGGAAAAAAAGCAGCTTTTGGCATTATGTAAATTTCCCAATAAAATTAATAAACCAGACTGTCAACATCAATACCGTTAAGTTAGGAACGCGCATGAAATAACTTGACCATTTATATCCCCTCACCCCAACCCTCTCCCGAAGGGAGAGGGAGCAAGATGCCTAAGTTATTTCGTGCGTATTCCTTAAGCAACGTAATAATTCAATACAACTGGAGTAAAACTGCTTTAGCCGTTTTTACAGGCAATAGCTAAAGCGATGGCGCTCCCGTTTTTTGGCTACCCAAAACCGGGACAGATAACATGCATTGAAGGGAAGAATCTGTAAAATCGTCGCGCTTTAAATGCGCCGATCTATCGTGGGAACGAACGCCTACGTTACGACTAACGTTTCAAATCGCGACGTAGGCGTCGCTCCCACTCAGTCTGCTACCCACTTAGTCGAAAAGCGACATTAGACTTTGCTTGTTCACAAGCAGAGAATACACACCTAATAACAGAGCCTATTCATACTGTACCGGCTTAAGTTGATAGTCTGTTTTTTTTAACAACTTTCGCTTAACTGAACAGCATTACTATAAACCTGATTTAAAGTGTAGTTGGTTTCGCTTCGCCTGCCTGAATACCGATCAGTTCCACCTCAAAAGATAAGGTGGCGTTCGGGCCTATATCACGACCGGCACCCCTCTGAGCATAAGCAAGTTGCGGCGGGATAAAAATCTGCCATTTAGAACCTATCGGCATCAGTTTTAGCGCTTCCTGCCAGCCGGGAATAACGCCACCCACCATAAATAATGCGGGCTTGCCCGTCTGGTAAGAGCTATCGAATACAGTTCCGTCAAGTAGCGTACCCCGGTAATTACATGACACGGTATCTTCTGCTGTTGGCACATTACCCTCACCTTTGGTAAGAATTTTGTACTGTAAGCCACTCGGTAAAGTCACCACACCTTCCTTCTTGCTATTTTCAGCCAGGAAAGCCTCACCCGCTTTTTGATTGGCATCGCCTATCGTTTTCAGGGCAACGATCTGCTTTTGCTTAAGCTCATTTTGATAGTTGCTCATGATCGTGCGCAATTCGTCCTCTGAGAGATCTAGCTTTTTGCCGGCATTGGCATCTTTGAGGCCTTTGGTCAGCACGTCCAAATCCAAATTTAGCCCCAAGCGCTTGAAGTTCCTGCCGATATCAACGCCTATACCATAGCTGACCTTATTTTTGTCGGTCGTTTCTGTCGTAGCGGGCGCACTCTGTTCATCTGCTTTTGGATATTTGGCTGCGTGTGCTTCTTTGGCATTCGCCGTCGGCAACAAAGCGCAACTCATTAACAAAGCCGCCAGTCCGTTCAATTTCTTATACATCGTTTTTGTAACCTCTTAACTAGTTAAATCTGTGGGAGAAACCCGCTCCCAGTAAAACCCAAGATTCCAACGAATGATAGTTGGTTAACGTATTAGCCAATTCAGAATCAGCGGGTACCCACTTAAACCGGGACAGCCTGTTGTTTCAACAAGCTAGAGAGGCGGAAACTATCTTTACTCTTTCTGTGTTCACCGTGATTGTTCATAGTTATAGAGCCATGTA
>CAIQND010000916.1 GCA_903873045.1 uncultured Methylococcaceae bacterium
GCACGGTAAATAGGGGGTTTGAGGGCAAAATAATTATTTTTTCAGCTTTTTTATGAAGAAAATGGAGTATTAAACCTTAAGTCGGACAGACTCCTAGCGCAGCGACTGGAATTGCAACCGTGTTGTAACCCAGCGCCCAGAACAGGTTTTGCTTGATGATGCTTAACGTCGCACCGCTCAACTCCATAACATCAGCGATTTTACTGATATCACCGCTAACCAACGTGAGATCAGCCGTTTCGATGGCGACATCCGTACCCGTGCCAATGGCAAAGCTGACATCGGCGGCTGCCAAAGCCGGCGCATCATTAATACCGTCGCCAATCATGCCGACTTTATAACCTTGCGCTTGTAACTCGCGGATAATATCGAGTTTTCTTTCCGGTTTGGCATGCGCGATAACCGTATCAATGCCCACCAGTCCGGCAACGTAATGCGCGGTTTGTTCGGTATCGCCTGAAACCATCATGGGTTTTATCCCAAGCTTGCGTAGTCTTTCAATGGCTTTGCCTGCGTTTGCCCTAGGCTGATCGGCAATGCCAAACAGTGCGGACAGCTTGCCATCCACCCCCACATAAACCGGAGTCTTGCCTTGTTCGGCCAGGGTTATGGCACGAGGCACGAAGATATTGACATCAACGCCAGACTGTTCCAGCCAGACGCGATTACCCACCAAAATGTCACAACCGTCCACACGAGCACTAATGCCATGACCTGGGATAGCGTTAAATTCAGCGGCGTCAATAAGATTAACCTTACGATCCAGGGCATAAGCAACAATGGATTTTGCCAGAAAATGCTCTGAACCGACTTCCGCAGCCGCAACCAATGCCAATAGACGCTCTTCGCCGACTTCGGAGGCAACCATAAAATCGGTGACGCGTGGCTTGCCTTCGGTAATGGTTCCGGTTTTATCAAATACAATAGTCGTCAACTTTGAGGCCATTTCCAGGCTTGCGCCATTACGGATATATACGCCGCGCTTTGCAGACTGACCCGTACCCACCATAATGGCCATAGGTGTTGCCAAGCCCAGTGAGCACGGGCAAGCGATTAATAGAACGGCGATGGCATTGCTGAAAGCGGTTGCAAAACCGGCACCCACAGAAAGCCAAGTCAGGAAGGTAAACAAAGATAAGGTGATGACAGCAGGTACAAAAACAGCAGAAATACAATCCACGGTTTTTTGGATGGGTAATTTGGACGATTGAGCCTGATCGACCATGTGAATGATGTTCGCCAGAAACGTATCGGCACCGATGGCGGTAACCCGCATTTTTAAAACACCATTAGCATTGATGCAGCCACCGACTAGATGATGCCCCGCTTCCTTGATAACGGGGAGACTTTCCCCCGTCACCATTGATTCGTCAACGGTCGAAATGCCTTCAATCACAATGCCGTCAGTCGGAATTTTTTCACCCGGACGCACCAGCAATAAATCGCCAATCAGAAGGTCTTCGACATTGACAGTGGTTTCCTTATTCTCGTGCAAAACTGTCGCCGTTTGCGGTTGCAAATTCACCAGTGTGCGGATAGCCTCATGCGCTTTGCCTTTCGCTTTTTCCTCCAGGTAACGACCGATCAGGACGAAGGTAATAATGCCGGTGGCGGAATCAAAATACAGACCCCGCTTGCCTCTCAGCAGGGATCCGACACTATAACCATAAGACGAACCCACTCCTAAAGCAATCAGGCTGTCCATGTTGGTGGCACGCTGCTTGGCCAGTTTTATGGCCTTTTCAAAGAAAGGTCTGCCAGCCCACAGCACAATAGGCGCCGCCAAGAGATGCTGTACCCAATGCCAATATCTCGAAGTCGGAGCCGCCATACCCATAATCATGACGGGCAAACTCAGTACTGCGGCAAAAACAGCACGCTGCCTGGCGTCGGTCAGCCGTTGCTTTTCGCGTACAATCAGGTTTTGACGCTGAGCCAAGTTATCAAGACTGTGCGCCTTATAGCCGATGTTGTCGATTAGTCGCCACAAGGTTTCTTTACTCATCCTGCCAGTCACCGAGGCTGTTTCTGACGCATAATTAACATTCACTTTAGAAATGCGTGGATCCCGCTTCAATAGCATCTCGATTAAAAGGGCGCAGGATACACAAGTCATGCCGTCGATAGTCAGATTAAATTCCTGTTCGGTGAGGGATTCGTCATCCTGAGCGGCTATCAAAGGCTGGGTATTAGTGCCGGTAGTTGCGGATTTTCTTTTGCCCAGATTCGCCAGTAAGGCATCCAAAAGGGTTAACAAGCTGACTTTCGGTAGCGTGTCGGGATCAAAGTAGATGACCAGGCAGGCAATATCAGGAACGCTACGAACTTTTTCGATACCGTCCCGCTTTTGCAGCATAATTTCCAGAACACAGGCACGCTCCGGATCTTTAAGCAAGACCGGCGAAACAATACGGATTCGGCGGTTCAGGGCATGAACCACTTTGCCATGATTCAAACTAACGGTATCAGACGACTTCATTTTAGTGTCCCGGATAATGTTATTTTAGAAATTTAAAACCGGCTGTTTTTTTAGCTAAAGAGTTTCGCATACTCTTAATTTAAAGAACCTGATTTATTTGGAAAAGTCCCTGTCATCAGATTCTTCGGGAGATTCATCAAGCAGGTCTTGAAGATTTTCTTTTTGTCGCAATATAAAATGCTTGCTTTGTTCGGCGGTTTTGCAGGTAATCAAAATAATTTCCTTGCGGTATTTATGCGTAAAATAACCCGCCGCAATACCCAAACCAAACAGGACAAAGGGATGTCTGGCAAGTGACGCCATGACACCTTTGCCTGTGTTTAGGATGGTTGATGCCGCAACCGCCGTGGCAACACCGGTAGTGACGCGCATGAACGCCACATCATCTTTAGACGGGTATTTGCTTTTCATTGCCTTTTCCCCCAACCTTTGTTCTGTGTGTTAAAATTTTATCTTTGCAAAAATTTGATGCATCGAATACGCTAACATATACTCTACGTTTATTTGAAACAATTTTTATGGGCAAGTCAATTAATATTTAACCCGTTTCGTCATCACCGCTCTGACCTTGTTAAAAACCGGTAAACTTGCTCCTGATTAGCAAGCTGCTTCAGCCAGTGACACAAACCCGTCATTCCGGCATGGATGCCGGTATCCAGTCACAAAGATGTGAAATTCTATCGGGTATCGCACCTAAATAAAGGCGCAACAGCCTCGCTCTATTACCATCCATGGCACTGGATACCGGCATCCATGCCGGTATGACGGCGATGGCTGAAGCATCTTGCTAATCAAGAACTTGCTTAACAGTACAACAGCACGAATATCAAAAGAAACAAGATGTTGATTACACCAAGCCTCACCGCCTTCAATGCCAACCTGGAGACACAGCCATGACTAATACCCCATCATGAACACGACCAACGAGAATTTACAGCCCGACCCTGTCCAACCACCACATGGCAACGTCTTGCTTATTGCCTTAAAAAGACTGATTGCGGTGACGCTTGCACTTATCGGTATCGGCTTTATTCTTTGGCTGGATAGTTGGTTTATGAATCATGCCGACATGCCCAAGCTTAGCCGGGACATGAGCTACGGATTGCTGTTGCTGATTGGTTTCCTGACCAGTTTTCACTGCGTGGGCATGTGTGGGCCCCTGATTCTGGGCTATACCGCCAAAAGCGCCGCCAATGGCCACAAATCATATACGACGCATTTTCTTTATGGTATCGGTAAAACCCTGTCCTATACTTTTATCGGTGCCTTGTTTGGCCTGTTCGGCTCGGTGGTCGCTTTTACACCCTACACACAAGGCGCAGTCGGTGTTGCTGCCGGAGTTTTTCTGATTTTGTTCGGCTTACACATGCTGGAAGTGTTCCCGCTACTGAACCATTTCCAGCTTAAGGCACCCAAGTTTGTCATGCGCTTTGTGGGCAAGGAATATCGCAAACACAGCAACCCCTTCATCATCGGACTTCTAAATGGCCTGATGATTATTTGCGGGCCGTTACAAGCCATGTATATTATGGCCGCTGGCACAGGAAGTTGGACTGGGGGCGCGGCCATTTTGTTCTTTTTTGGCATCGGCACATTGCCGTTACTGTTAGGTTTCGGATTTCTAACCAGTCTGCTTTCAGCAAACCTGACACCCAAATTACTAAAAGCCTCCGGCATTATCGTCATGATTCTGGGCGCAATTATGCTTAATCGCGGACTGGCGGTAACCGGCACCGGCATTGACTTTAATACCTTGGTCGCCCGCGTATCGCAAAAGCTGTCCCCGACCGTGGCGGAAACACCATCATGCGACACCGAACAGACTATCCACATGGACGTGCTAAAAAGCAGCTTCTCGCCCAACCAATTCACTTTGTGCAAAGGCGTACCGGTAAAATGGGTGATCAACGGCAAGGAACTGAACGAATGCAATAAGGTTATTGTGATACCTCAATATCAATTAAAAATCGAGCTAAAAGAAGGCACGCAAATTATCGAATTTACACCGCAGGAAAGCGGTGTCGTTCCCTGGAGTTGCTGGATGGGCATGATACCCGGCACCTTCCTGATCGTAGACAGCACAATAACTCCCAAGCCAAACGAAGCGCCGGTTACACAGTCCGCAGAGCCGAAAAATGCAGCTCTCGAAGTCTATCGCCAGCGCTTTATCGATGAAGTTAAACGCTTATGGCAACGCTTGGAATTGTTTTATCAGGATATTTGGGCAGGAAAGTAATGTTTCTAAAGCACAGGAATTCTTCGCCAGACCTGTCAGGTTTTTAAAACCTGACAGGTCTACAAAATCTGCAAGTAATGAACAAAATTCGTTGCCCTTTCAAAAAAATACCCTTTCAAAGCGCAGTACTTGCCCACATTAGGCAAAAAATCAGCTTACAGGCACATCAATAGGATATTGATAAATTTATCATATTACCTTTTAAAAAGTGTGTCATATAACATAGTTTAATTTATTTATATAGCTATCTAAAATGCAACATACTAATTAATGAAATAATATTATTGTTGTTAATATTAGTCATAAATTGCATTTTTATTAAAACTGATTTTAAGAAAGATCCAAATAATCAGGCAGTTAACCAGTTTTACTTGCCATCTTTAAATGTAATGTCGCATAATTTAACAGCGGATTAATTTAACTAGTGTTTTTTGAAGCTTGCCAACAACCAATCAAGTTAGAGCACCCTCCAAGAAACATTAAAGAAAAAGACTACATCTATCAAAATATTACAGTTAACTGATCGATGCCCTTTTATCAAAAACTGCCACACCGTACAAGCAGATTTTAAAAAACATCATAAGCTGAGGTAAACAACAATGAAACCCAAATTAAACATCAATCCCAATCTTTGCATGGC
>CAIQND010000917.1 GCA_903873045.1 uncultured Methylococcaceae bacterium
GCAACACCGCCAGCTAATTTAGCCAAACGCTCTTGCAGTTTTTCTTTGTCGTAGTCAGAAGTTGCATCGTCAGCTTGTGCACGAATTTGTGCAACACGGCTTTTGATTTGCTCTTCAGAACCGGCACCATCAATGATAGTGGTGTTTTCTTTAGTGATTTGGACTTTTTTCGCAGTACCCAGTTGATCCAACTCTGCTTTTTCAAGACTTAAGCCAACTTCTTCAGAAATGACGACACCACCGGTCAATACCGCAATGTCTTCCAACATGGCTTTACGACGATCACCAAAACCAGGCGCTTTAACGGCTGCAACTTTAACGATACCACGAATAGTGTTAACAACCAGAGTTGCCAAGGCTTCGCCTTCAACATCTTCAGCAACGATCAATAAAGGACGGCCAGATTTGGCAACGGCTTCCAGAATTGGCAACATGTCGCGAATGTTGGAGATTTTTTTGTCGTAAATAAGAATCATGGGATCGTCTAATTCGACGCTCATGCTATCTTGTTTGTTGATAAAGTAAGGTGACAAATAGCCACGGTCAAACTGCATACCTTCAACTACGTCCAGTGAGTTTTCTAAACCTGAACCTTCTTCAACTGTGATAACGCCTTCTTTGCCGACTTTTGCCATTGCATCGGCAATGATTTGGCCAACCGCTTCATCAGAGTTGGCTGAAATTGCGCCAACTTGAGCAATCGCTTTGCTGTCGGTACAAGGTGCAGCAGAGGCAACAATCGCTTCAACGGCTTTAGTCACAGCCAAGTCAATACCGCGTTTCAAATCCATTGGATTCATGCCGGCGGCAACTGCTTTTAAACCTTCGTTAACGATAGATTGTGCCAATACTGTTGCAGTAGTGGTACCATCACCGGCGACATCAGAAGTATGTGAAGCCACTTCTTTAACCATTTGTGCGCCCATGTTTTCGAATTTGTCTTTTAATTCGATTTCTTTCGCAACAGATACACCGTCTTTAGTAATGGTTGGAGCGCCGAAGCTTTTGTCCAAAATCGCATTACGGCCTTTAGGGCCTAAAGTCACTTTTACTGCGTTTGCTAAAATGTTAACGCCACGGGCCATACGGACTCGTGCGTCATCACCAAATAATACGTCTTTTGCTGCCATTTTTTGTTCCTAACTTGTGTGTGATTATGATTATTAAAGGGTTTAGGTTTAACCTAAAATGCCCATGATGTCTTCTTCACGCATAACGATAAGGTCTTCACCGTCAACTTTAACTTCGTTACCTGAATATTTACCAAACAACACTTTGTCGCCAACTTTAACTTCCAGTGCACGCACTGTACCATTATCCAGTTGCTTGCCATTACCTACGGCCAACACGATGCCTTGGCTTGGCTTTTCAGCGGCAGAACCGGGTAATACAATACCGCCGGCAGTGGTTGTTTCTTCTTCAAGGCGTTTGACTATCACTCTATCGTGTAACGGACGTATATTCATTTATATCTCCTAACGTTAAAAATAAAAGGGTAACTGTTATTAGCACTCGCTAGTAATGAGTGCTAATGATAATGAGCTTTTGCAGTCTGTCAAGTTCTTTGGCATTATCTACCCTTACTCTATCGACTTAATATAACTATGAACGACAATCAACTACTCCGCTATAGCCGTCAAATAATGCTGCCCCTTTGCGATATTGAGGGTCAACAAAAACTCCTTGCCGCCAACCTGTTAATTGTCGGTGCCGGTGGTTTAGGTTCACCCGCCGCCATGTATCTTGCGGCAGCCGGTGTCGGCAGTATTACTATTTACGATGACGACGAAGTAGAATTATCCAATTTACAAAGACAGATTGCTCATCACACACCGGATATTGGGACGGATAAAGTAATTTCAACCCGTCAAACGCTGAATAAATTAAATCCGGACATCAAGGTAAAAGCAGTCAAACAAAGACTGGCTGGAGAACAACTTGACAGGGAAGTAAAGGCAGCCGATGTAGTGCTGGATTGTAGCGATAACTTCTCAACACGATTTGCGATTAATAAGGCCTGCGTTAAGCACCAAACTCCCTTGGTTTCCGGGGCGGCAATACGCTTTGAAGGGCAAGTATCGGTATTTACCCCCGGCAAAAACAACAGCCCCTGCTATAACTGCCTCTATAACAGCGACGGCGAAGAACTACAAAACTGCTCGACCAATGGTGTTATAGCACCCATTACCGGGATAATTGGCAGCATTCAGGCATTGGAAGCGATGAAGTTGATTATCGCTATCGGTGAAACCTTAACCGGCCGGTTATTGCTGTTGGATGGCTTAACGATGGAATGGAACACCATGAGGCTAAAGAAAAACCCCAAATGCCCAACTTGTGGAGAGTTGTAAGTCAGCTTGGCAACATGCACAACCTGACTTACAAAGTTTTTATTTCCGGATGGTAATTATTCAGTTCCCCTCTTTAACAAAGAGGGGTTAGGGGAGATTTTATTAGATAAATCCCCCTCTGCCCCCTCGCTGTGCTCTCCCCCTTTTTCAAAGGAGGAGGTGAATGTTTACTCCGGATGATCTCAGTCATCCGGAAACCTGATTAACAGACCTTGTTTATTTTTTGGCGAACTTACTCTTAACAAAATGAATAACCGTTTCAGCTAAATCATTTACCAAAGACGGACTATCGCCGTGTGGCTCGGTTTCGCCAAACGGCTGACCGTTTTTCTGGGTATATTTATAAATAAAATAGCCTAACGGTAAAAACGCCGCAGTCGCTACAACCAACATAATCAAAAATAGTTCAATAACGCCACCCATGATTCCTCCTCATTAATTTTATGTAAATATTATTATTTTTTTGGTGAATTTTAATAATACGCTTTTTTAAAAATAAAAACATCCCCTGTTAAGTGCTGTCAAATGTTGCGTAAAAAAAAAGTTCATCGTATACTTTTAGGTGGCTTACTTGATCAAGCTAGCAATTATTTTAATAATCTACTGGAGATTCACGATGAAATGGGAAACACCAAGCTATACAGACCTGCGTTTCGGTTTTGAAGTAACAATGTACATCTACAATCGCTAAGCAAATTATCCGGACTTAATTGTTGGGATTAGTTAGCGCAGATTAAAGAAGGGGTTCATTTAGAGCCCCTTTTTTTTGCCTGAAAATCGTTATTCCCGTATCATTCGAGACTTTCTTTTTAGGCTTTCATTATGAAAATTAGAATTCTTGGCTCAGGTGCCGGCGGCGGCTTCCCGCAATGGAACTGCAACTGCCATAATTGTCACCGTTTACGCCACCAAACAATGAACGGCAAAGCACGTACCCAATCCTCCATTGCCGTGAGTACGGACAACAAAAACTGGTTGCTGTTTAATACGTCCCCGGATATTCGCGCACAACTGGAAGCCTTCCCCGCCATTCAGCCTAAAGAAGGTATTCGCGATACGGGCATTAAAGCCATCCTGCTTATCGACAGCCAAATTGACCACACCACAGGCCTATTAATGCTGCGGGAAGGCAAGCCACTGGATGTTTACTGCACGGATATGGTCAAGCAGGACTTAACCACTGGTTTTCCCTTATTTACCATGCTGGAACACTATTGCACCGTCAATCATCATCCGGTGCCTGTTGATGGCAGCAGCTTTACTATTCCCGCCATTGCTGATTTACGTTTTTATACCCAAGCCTTAAAAAGCAAAGCGCCGCCTTACTCACCACATCGTCATGACCCGCATGAAGGCGATAATATCGGCGTTATTATTGAGCAAATTTCTACCGGCAAAAAAGTATTTTATTCACCCGGCCTGGGCGAAATAGAACCCCACGTCATGGCGGCCATGCAAGCGGTTGATTGCCTGTTGGTAGACGGCACTTTCTGGACGGATGACGAAATGTGCACACAAAACATCAGTCATAAAAAAGCCCGCGACATTGGTCATTTGCCTCAATCGGGCGCAGGCGGCATGATAGAAGTGCTAAGCAGCGTAGCCAAAGCCCGCAAAATATTGATACATATCAATAACACCAACCCCATTTTAGACGACGATTCCGAACAACGTAAAATCCTTGATGCCGCAGGCATTGAAGTCGCTTACGATGGACTGGAAATCGATTTATAGTGTTATAGTCTTCCAAAAATTAAATTTCCAATTCACGTCGCTGCAAACTCATACGGATACCATCCCTTCAAGGGATGTTATCCGTTAGCATCGAAATTATTTAGAATCTAAAAATCTATAGCGAGAGTAAGAACCTGTTTTTACTCTCCTTTTTAACAAGGACAAACCATGAACAATAACGATAATACCGCATGGACAAAAACAGAATTTGAAGCCGTCCTGCGCGGCATGGAAAAGTATTACCACATTCATCATCCTTACCATACCCTGATGAATGCGGGACAACTCACTAAAGAACAATTACAAGGCTGGGTTGCC
>CAIQND010000918.1 GCA_903873045.1 uncultured Methylococcaceae bacterium
CAGGATCTTTTATTTTTCCCCGTATTTGAGTCTGATCAGCAAGGATTTTCCGAGTGACTTCCAGCATAACGTCTACCAACCTACAAGCCAGCTTTGATCATTTACTGACTGTACTTTCCGGAAAAAGATTCCTGCAAAAAGAAGGCTTGGGTAACGAGGTTCCTTTTTTTATCTGCCCTTATGATGCCACTATTTCGGTTGAAGTCGCCAGACATCAAAAGCAACTCATCAATCGTCTTGAACAATCCGGCATTAGAGTACTGGAAATAAATTTATATGACCTATCCATTGAAATGCTCAAGGAACGTGGCATTTGGGAACAAATTCTTGAAATAGAACCGAGTGTTTCAAAAGACGAGCTAAAAGAATTGCTGCAAGGGGTATTGGATCCTGAAACTAATTTAGTTCCTGCTATGGCCTCCAAACTCAAAAACAACGACTTTGATATGCTGTTTCTAACCGGTGTGGGCGAAATTTTTCCTTATATTCGTTCTCACCACGTACTCAACAATTTACAAAGTACCGCCAAGGAAAAGCCGACCCTGATGTTCTTTCCAGGCACTTATACCCACTCGTTGGAATCTGGCGCATCGCTTGATCTTTTTCAGAGATTACATGATGACAAGTATTACCGTGCATTCAACATTTTTCACTGCGAAGGCTAAACGAGGAATACGTGATAACACTTAAGAGCATTTTTAAAAAACCGGTTGATCGCCCGATTGAAGGGGTTATTAAAGCCGATGATGAAGCCAGTCTTCGCCTTGAAATTGAAGAATACGTATTGACCAATGAGGTTGAACAACGTCTGGAATCTTTTCTGGATGCTTACAATAATTATGAAGGGGCTAACGGTGTCTGGATCTCCGGTTTCTTTGGTTCCGGTAAATCACATCTTTTAAAAATGTTGGCCCTGTTGCTGGAAAATCGCGAAATTGATGGCGTTATTGCTATCGATTTATTCCTGCCTAAATGTATCGATAACGAAATTATTCGAGGCGATCTTAAGCGAGCTGTTGCCCTACCTTCAAAGAGTGTTCTGTTTAACATTGATCAAAAAGCGGACGTTATCAGTAAGACTCAAATTGACGCGTTGCTGGCTGTTTTTGTAAAAGTCTTTGATGAGCGCTGTGGTTACTACGGCAAACAGGGCCACATTGCCCAATTTGAAAGGGATTTGGACAGTCGGGACTTATTTGAGCCTTTTAAAACGGCTTACCAAACCTTGGCTGGAAAAGAGTGGCATAAAGGACGCGAACAAGCACTTTTAGAGGGGCCCAGTATTGCAAAAGCCTATGCCAATGTCACTGGTGATCCCGAAACAACAGCCTTAGGCATACTCGACAAATACAGAAACCAATATAAAGTTTCAATTGAAGACTTTGCTGACCAAGTTAACGCTTACATTGACCGACAAGCCCCTGACTTTAGGCTGAACTTCTTTGTTGATGAAGTGGGGCAGTACATAGCAGAAAACGTAAAGTTAATGACTAACTTACAAACGATTGCTGAAAGTCTTGCCACCAAATGCAAAGGGCGAGCCTGGGTTATTGTTACCGCACAAGAAGATATGACGACCATCGTCGGTGAAATGAGCCACCAGCAGGGTAACGATTTTTCCAAGATCAAGGATCGTTTTAAAAATCGCATGAAGTTGACCAGCTCTGATGTGGCTGAAGTCATACAAAAACGCTTGCTGCTAAAAAATGATGATGGCGTACAGTTGCTGACGGATGTTTACCATCAACAAGCCAACAACTTTAAAACCTTGTTTGATTTTGCTGATGGGTCTAAAACGTATCGTAATTTCAAGGATCGCGAACATTTTGTGCATAGTTACCCCTTCATCCCTTATCAGTTTGAACTATTTCAGGCGGCGATCACTAATCTTTCTCAACATAATGCTTTTGAAGGCAAAAATAGCTCGGTAGGTGAGCGGTCAATGCTGGGCGTATTTCAGCAAGTCGCCATTCAAATCGGCAACCATGAAATGGGTCAACTTGCCACCTTTGATTTGATGTTTGAAGGCATACGCACCGCCTTAAAAACCAACATTCAGCGGGCTATTTTACAGTCAGAGAAACAACTTGATAGCGCCTTCGCCATTCGTCTGTTAAAAACCCTTTTTCTGGTCAAATACGTTAAAGAATTTAAACCAACGCAGCGCAACCTGTGCATCTTGATGCTGGACAGTTTTAGTCAAGACCTGCCACAACTGCGAAAGCAGGTTGAAGAGGCACTTAATTTGTTGGAACAACAGACCTATATTCAGCGTAACGGTGATTTTTATGATTACCTGACCGATGAAGAAAAAGATGTTGAGGAAGAAATTAAAAATACCGATGTAGAAGCGATTGAGGTTGCCGCTGAACTGGAAAAAATTGTTTTTGAGCTCGTCATCAAGCACAAAAAAATCCGTTACGAAGATAATGGCCAGGATTACGCTTTTTCAAGAAAACTGGATGAGCGCTTGCAAGGACGCGACTATGAATTAACCATTCATGTGATTAGCCCTTTTCATGAATTTTCCGATAACCAAAACTCACTGCTTATGCATTCTTTTGGTCGTGATGAGTTGTTGGTGGTTATGACACAAGATGAGCGCCTGGTGCGTGATATTTTGATGTATAAACGCACCGAAAAATACATTCGCCAAAACATCCAGATTACACAGCAAGAAGCAATTAAACGCATTCTTGCCGACAAGGGTTTTCAAAATCGGGAGCGTTATACCGAGCTACAGCAACGCACACAAACCTTGCTGGGCAAAGCCAGGCTTTATGTGGCAGGCAGTGAAATAGAAATCGGCGGTGACGATCCACAAACCCGAATCAATCGCGGATTTCATGAGCTCATTACCAGAGTCTATCCCAACTTACGGATGTTACGGGGAATCACTTATACAGAAAACGATGTTGCCAAGTATCTTAAGCATTCGCAAGATAGTTTATTGGGTAACGATGCCCCCCCATTGACAGAGTCAGAACAGGAATTACTGGCCTTTATTCAAAGCAATAACCGCAGCGGCATTCGCACCACGTTAAAAGGTGTGCTGGAGAAGTTCGAGCGCAAACCTTATGGATGGTACTACGCAGCGGTGCTTTGCATCCTTGCCAACTTGTGCGCGAGAGGTAAGATTAAAGTAAGAACCGATGGTAATATTCTTGAAGACGACGAGCTGGAGCGGACACTGCGTAACAGCCGAGAACAAGGCAATATCGTACTGGAGCCACAAGTTGATTTTACCGGCTCACAAGTGCGTAATCTCAAAGAGTTTTATGAAGACTTCTTTGACTCCCAGCCACGCGCCAATGAGGCAAAGGCACTGGGCAAAGAAACCGGCGAAGCCCTGCAAGAACTCATTAATAAACTGGCCCCGCTGACAATCCAGCAATCTCAATATCCCTTTTTAAATGCCTTGACTCCGGTTCATGAGAAGCTAAGAGAACTTAGCGGTAAATCTTACGCTTGGTATTTAACTGATTTGTTGCGCCAGGAAGATGAGTTGCTTGATTTGAAAGAAAAGGTCATTGATCCGGTGCGCAAGTTTATGAGCGGGCCGCAGAAAGGCATCTTTGATAGTGCCCAACAATTTGTACAGGCACAGGAAGCCAATTTTTCTTACCTCGAAGGTAATGACTCGTCTCAGATCATTGAATTACTGGCCGATCCGGAATGTTTTAAAAACAACCGGATGCAACAAGTCAAACTGCTGGTTGATACCCTACAAGTCAAGGTCACTTCGCAGATAGAAGCAGAAATTAATCGGGCTAAAGCCGCAACGCTTAAACTGCAAGAGCGCTTATGCGGTATGGCAGAATACACGGCATTATCAACAGAGCAACAAGCGAAAATTTCACAGCCTTTCAATGAATTTATCCAGACGGTAGAGCGGCAAAAATTGATTGCCGTTATTCGCGACACCTTAAGATGTTTCGAGGAAGCAGAGTATCAACGCTTGCTCTCTAAAATGACGGCTTGGGCACAGCCTGTTCCAAAACCGCTATTAGATAAAAACGATGTAAACGAGCCAGATGCCGGCACTAAGCCAGTAGTGGTTGAGCCAGTGCCCCAAATTGAATATATCCCCAGCCGATCCGTTCGCGTTAATTTTGATAAAGCCTGGCTTGCCGATGAATCGGATGTAAATAGTTATCTGGATGCCATGCGTGAAGCGTTGTTGGCAGAAATTAGCAAAGGAAAGCGGATTCAGATTTAACTAAATTGTTATAGAGCCATGTATAAGTAAAGCGACATTCGACCACCCTCACCCCAGCCCTCTCCCGGAGGGAGAGGGCGCTTTATGTTGCTTTACTTCTAAGCCACTCTATAAGTCAGTCATCATTAAAATGAGAAAAGATATGAACATTAATGCAAGCATCATAGATCAACGGATTAGCGGTATTATCGAAGATCATCCTGAATGGTTACCTGAAGGAAATGATCTTGATAAAAAAAAATCAGCGGCATTTACCCTGCTTTGTATAGCGACTGCGCTTGATATAACAATGGAAGAATCTGCTGAGTTATTAACTGACGGCGGACAGGATGCCGGTGTCGATGGCTTACATGTTGGAGAGGTCGAAGATGGCGAGTTTATGATTACTATTTTTCAAGGCAAATATAAAGTTAAAGATTTGTCCGGTACTGCAAATTTTCCTGAAAATGGTGTGCAAAAAGCGATTAATACCATACAAGTGTTGTTCGACCCTGCTCGAAAAGTAGCATTAAATAAACGGATTGAACCAAAAATTGAAGAAATACGTTCCTTAATAAGAGATGCTTATATTCCAACCGTTCGAGTCATCTTATGTAATAACGGAGCCTCATGGACCAACGAAGCACAGCGTTGGCTGACGGATGCCGAAAAGAGTTATGGTGATAAGGTTAATTTTGCGCATTTTAATCATGACTCCATTGTTAAAATTTTACAG
>CAIQND010000919.1 GCA_903873045.1 uncultured Methylococcaceae bacterium
ACGTGATCCTGACGGTATTATTGTTGCTTTTGGTGATCACTTGCCCAATTTGGGCGAGGCTTATGTGGATTCAGGCATCCTGTTCTCCAGTTGGAGTGAATTTACCCCCGCCATGTTTAAATTCCATGTAAGTACACCCCTTATTATTATCGACGGAAAAAACGGGCCGCTTAATGTCGGCAATATGCCGCTTTATCAAGTGCCCAAGTTGTTGCTTAATTTGCTAAATTACAATGAGCCGAGCATCATGGATTATGTCAGTCCACTGCCTGATCGGCGTGTTCGGCCATTGCCCGGATTTCATTTTGATTTACTGAAGGATGAAAAAGCCGACATCTGTAAAGAGCCCCCCTATTCGGCAGCGTGCCTCGAATCGTCGCGCTGGCTCAATGATATAGCGGTGGTCAGTAATGATTTATTTATAGGTCGTCAATATACACGTCCCAAACACTCGCCGTTGCCGCTGCAAGATACGGCGAGGATAGAGCCGGTTCAACCGCCCATAAATACCGGCGTGCCACAGTGATATTTCGATAGGCTTGCCAGGTCTGATTTCGGTTTTTTTGTCCTGACTAAAGTAAGTCGTTTTATTTTTTAATAGCCAAGGAACTTACTGAATAATTTTTTTACTAACTGGCTGTTATTGAAAAATCCGGCAACTGTATAGAGTGGCTTAGAAGTAAAGCAACATAAAGCTCCCTCTCCCTCCGGGAGAGGGCTGGGGTGAGGGTGGTCGAATGTCGCTTTACTTCTACATGGCTCTATAACAATAAAGTTGCTCGATCTTTAGTCTGATTACATCTATCAGATTAAAGAGCTGGATGTACTGCCCGAAATACCTCGTTTATTTCCCGCCTACTGCTTTAACTTATCGCCGATTTTCGTTTTTTTAGCACTGATCAAAATAACAGGATTACCCCCCCCCGGCAGTTGCATGAGAAAGGGCATCGGTATATCCAAAAAACCGCTTGTTTTAAGGGTGCCGTTATTACCCTAAACAAGCCAATTTACAGTCCGTAGCTGGAACGGATATAAGTCCAGACGCCGAATATCGGAATGTGGGCGTGTAAATAACATCCGAGGGTTAGGGGTCGTGCCACGTTATAGTTTTTCATATCGATCCTCATGACTGCCTAACCATCCCAATCATAAATAGTGGTACAAATACCACCCTTTTGTAAATCCAATTAAAAGTGAGTCCATTTACCTTTATGCCACAACAGATTACCTGTCTTGAAATGTTAGCCACTTCAGATTCCAAAAATAACCAGTCCAGCCGAGAGGATTTAATTCAGTCCGTTTCAAAGTATGCGCAAGCGGATTGCCGGAAGGCTTTCTGGCAAATATCAAATACTTTTGTCCCTTATCTTGGCTTGTGGTCCGTGATGATTTTTTCCGTACTACATGATTTTCCTTATTGGATAACCTTGTTATTGTCGGTGCCTGCCTCCGGATTTTTGGTGCGCATATTTATCTTTTTCCACGACTGCTCCCATTTTGCATTTTTTCCTTCGCGCAGGGCAAACCGGATATTGGGGTATATTGCCGGTATCATGACCTTTACATCATTTGAGGATTGGCAACGCACTCATGTCATTCATCACTCTGCATCAGGCGATCTGGATCGTCGTGGAGTCGGTGATATTTGGACATTGACTGTGGATGAATATCTTTCTGCATCCTGGCTTAAACGTGTGACTTACCGGTTTTTTCGTAACCCTTTGTTACTATTTGGTATCTTACCGAGTATTATGTTTTTGATTCTGCAACGCTTTCCCAGTTCGGGAGCAAAAAAACGTGAACGCAACAGTGTCATTGTTACCAACATGGCACTGGTCGCTATTGTTACCATCATGAGTTTGACGCTGGGTTTTCAAAACTATCTGATGATTCAATTACCCATTATTATAATGGCGGCAAGTGCCGGTATGTGGTTATTTTATGTGCAGCACCAGTACGAGGATGTTTGCTGGATGCGCCATGATAGTTGGAATCTAACCCGGGCAGGTCTGGAAGGCAGCTCTTATTATAAATTGCCCAAAGTGCTGCAATGGATAGTCGGCAATATCGGCCTGCACCACATACACCACGTCAAGGCTAATATTCCCAACTATAATTTGCAGCGTTGCTACAATGAAATAGCGGCCTTGCAGGTAACGACTCCGCTAACCTTGCGTAAAAGTCTTAAATCACTATGGTTGAATCTATGGGATGAACAGAAGCAA
>CAIQND010000920.1 GCA_903873045.1 uncultured Methylococcaceae bacterium
AAATAACACCGACATCGTCCAATGAACTTCTTCGCCGCCACCCGCAAACACCAAATCTTGCTTGCCCATCTGGATTAATTCCATGGCATGACCAATACAATGGGCACTGGTCGCACACGCTGAGCTAATGGAGTAATTGACACCCTTAATTTTAAAGGGTGTTGCCAAACAAGCCGTATTGGTGCTGGACATGCTTCTGGGCACCATGTAGGGGCCGACTTTTTTAATGCCTTTTTCACGTAGTATATCGGCCGCATCAACAATGTTTGATGTGGAAGGACCGCCTGAACCCATCACCAGACCGGTTCTAAAATTAGACACATCGGCCTCAGTTAAACCTGAATCATCAATGGCCTGCTGCATCGCAATATAGTTAAAAGCGGCTCCGTCACCCATAAAACGTTTTGTTTTACGGTCGATAAATGCGTCCAGGTCTATATTTATGGAGCCATGTACATGGCTGCGAAAACCCAACTCCTCATAAACGTTTGCAAAAGTGATTCCTGATCGACCTTGTTTTAAGGAATCGACGACCTCATTCCGGTTATTCCCAATACTGGAAACAATGCCTAATCCGGTTACAACGACTCTTTTCATTTTTCTTTTAACCCCTAAAAATCTTCTGTAGAAGTAAACAAACCAACCCGCAAATCGGTCGCTTCATAGATTACCTTTCCATCAACTTCCATGGTGGCATCTGCTATACCCATAACCAATTTACGCATAATCAGTCTTTTCAAATTAATTCGGTAGATTACCTTTTTGGCAGTGGGCAATACCTGTCCTGTAAATTTAACTTCCCCCACACCTAAAGCACGCCCTTTGCCTGGCCCACCCATCCAGCACAAATAAAAGCCGACCAGTTGCCACATGGCATCCAGCCCCAAGCAACCGGGCATCACAGGATCGCCCTGAAAATGACAAGCAAAAAACCACAAATCAGGATTTATATCCAGCTCAGCGATAATTTCACCCTTTCCATAAGTGCCGCCTTCATCCGATATATGGGTAATACGATCCATCATCAGCATGTTTGGCAAGGGTAATTGCGCATTTTTAGATCCGTATAGCTCTCCCCTTCCGGACTTTAATAGTTCTTCGCGCGTAAAACTATGCTGTTTCTGCATGCTATTCATGTGCCTTTGTAATTATTCTTATAGTTTAATGGGGTATTATCTAACAGACACTGAAAAAAATCAGCTCAATTTTTAGCGGGGATGCACATCAAAGAGCAATCCGGTGATTTTTAATGTATTTCTTTGCAGTCGCTGCTGATAAATAATGGCATAAGACAACACAGACGTTACATATTTTCTGGTTTCTTTAAAGGGAATGGTTTCTATCCAAATATCCGCAGGAACCGACTTATCACCAGGCAACCATTTAACTACCCGGCTTGGCCCCGCATTATAAGCCGCCGCTGCCAATGCAAAATGGCCATCGAAACGATTCAATAATTGTTTATAGTAAAAAGCGCCGTATTTAATATTAATATCCGGATTAAACAAACTATTTTCCGTCTGCCAAGGCTCATTAAGATTACGTGCTATTTGCTGACCCGTCTCCGGCATTATTTGCATTAAGCCACGCGCACCGACTGCCGACTTCGCATTATTATCCAGCATGCTTTCCTGACGAATCAAGCCAAAAATAATGGCGGAGTCTAGCTGTTGCCAATCCGCATTGCTCTGAACCTGATCCAAATAACTCACCGGAAACCGCAAGGCCAAATCATCCCAATAATCCGCTTTAACCAACGTCATAATGGCGACCTGATCCCATCGCCACAGTTGGGCTAATTTAGCAGCAAGCAAGATTTGTTCTTTAGGTAATTTTTTTACCGTAAACCACCACTGTCGCTTTGCTTCGGCATCACGGTTTAAGATTTCCAACTCTTGAATCGCTTTAAAATCGGTTGTTTGAGCCAGCTTTTCAAGCGTATCTCCAATAATAACAACCGGTTTATCAGCCAAGTTATAGGGCTTATTGACCGCATCGGCCGCCATAAATCCATAAAAACTTCTATCTTGCGCTAGCTGATTAAAAATAGACAGTCCCTGCAACACGTTTCCGGTTTCGCTCAAAGAGCGGGCTTGCCAGTATTGCCACTGCGGCGTTTGTTGCTCTTCAAGGGTTAATCCAGCCAGTGCTTCTGCAACATGCTGCCAATTTTGTTCAAACAAAGCGACCCTGACTTTCCATTCCCTGACCTCTGCATCAACCGCGACCAACTGATCCAGACGATTGTATGCCCGATTATCACGCGCACGCGCCAATCCCAGCGCCAGTCTGCGCTCAAGTTGTTGAGAAGTTTGGTTATTGATAACAAAATTTCGCTTTCTACTATCCCAGAGACCCAGCGCCGAATCCAAGTCTGCTTGAGCCAATCGATCCACACCGTGCGCAAAGATACGACCGTAAAGATCATTAGCTCCCATAAACAGACCGCCTTCGATTAGCGCAGGTTTTTTATGAACCTGCAACCAAAACTCAGCGGTGGCTTGATCCGGCTCATTCAGAAAACGCTGTACATAGCTTGCCAGGGATTTATTGTCTTTCTTTAAGGCTAATTCAAAGCGTTGCCAAATCGAATCCGTTGTAAAAACAGGCGACATCGCCAACACCGAAAACAGGGCATCACATTCTTCAGGCTGCCGGTCGCCTACAGCCCATAAACGTTTGGCCGCATTCAAAGCCAGTTCTTGATTACCTACCTTATAATTTGCCCAATAAAACCGACATTCAAGCGCTGTATTATCACCGGCTTGATAATACTTGATAAATTCAGGCCAACGTTCATTATTAGCGAGATAAGTCAGCCAATCGGCGCGGAGTAAATCAGCGTAGCGGGAGTCTTTATAGGTTAACAAAAAGCCCAGTATTTTATCCGTTTCCGGTAAATTATTTTTTAACCACTGATACTGTAAATAGGGATAAAGCGGATAATCTGTCAACGTGGCGCTCACAGACAAAAACGCACGTTGATTGCCCTGCGCTGCCAGTTTTTCTGCCAACAAAAAAGCCTGCCGTTGCTGCTCCAGCGTATGACTAAAAACGGTATTTGAGAAAAAAACCAGAGCACACAACAACACGCTTCCAGGGACACATTTTATATTCATTATGGGTAACTATTTTGCACTTTACACCGACTACAGACAGCTTTAGGTAACGTATTTATTAAAATTACAATCCTGGTAAACCATAGACATCAAGTTAAGACATTTCACCACGAAGACACGAAGAACACGAAGATTTTGCTTTGGTTTTTCTTCGTGAACTTCGTGTCGTCGTGGTCTGTAATATCTTTAATTTGATGTGTATGAGGCAGAAATAAAACCACCCAAGCGTAGTGCGTGGTGGCGTTTCCGGCACACTCATAAAGAGTTGCCGGAAACGCTTATTCTCGCTTGCGCTCGAAAAGCCTTATTCCGGCCTACGCTTGTTCAATATTGGTAAACCCGTTTTAGATTTGCTTAACGTGGCTAAAGGATGACAACTACAAGGAACCAAAATAAGCGGCCAATGCTTTCATATCTTCTTCAGACAAAGTGCCGGCAATCGCTTGCATGTGTCCGTTTTTACGCTCGCCTTCTTTAAAGTTGCTTAATTGCTTTACCAGATAATTGGGATTCTGACCGGCAAGCCTTGGAAATTGACCATTACCTTCAGCGGATGATCCATGACAACCTAAACACATACTGGCTTTGGGTTGACCTGATTTTGCCAAGGTTACATCGCCTCCTGCGCTAACAGCAGGTTGACTGGAATAATAAGCGGCCAGGTTATTGATATCGTCATCACTTAAGTTGGCGGCCATGGCTTGCATCATCGGGTTATTACGTGTTCCCGCTTTAAATGCCTTAAGTTGATTGGTTAGATAAAGCTTTTGTTGAGCCGCTAAATTAGGCCACTGAGCGCCACTGCTTTTGCCCTTGGGACCATGACAACCCATACAGACAGCCTCTTTTTGTTCGCCAGCCGCCATGTCGGCAGCAAAAACAGGTGCCGCCCCAAAACAACTGACCAACAGTACAGTGACCAAAATTTGATTTTTTAATGTGTACATGACTCGCCCCTATAAAAAGATTAAACGATCAATGACTATTTATCCGGATCACGTTTTAAATAGCCGACTTGTTGATTTCAACAAAGCGTTTACTATACAACTAAAAAGCGCCCGTGCTAATGAAAATTTCTGATTTTACCGCTTATATTGAGTAGTTAACTTGGGAGGCTGTAAACTTAAT
>CAIQND010000921.1 GCA_903873045.1 uncultured Methylococcaceae bacterium
ACGGTCATCGTTGGGATGTATCGCTACTGCCGCATCGCCCAGGAGGGTTTCAGGACGGGTTGTTGCCACCACCAAATGGCCTTGGCCATTCGACAAGGGATAACGCAGATGCCACATAAAACCGTTTTCTTCTTCAGAAAGTACTTCCAGATCAGAAACAGCGGTATGCAAAACAGGATCCCAGTTGACCAGGCGCTTGCCGCGATAGATCAGGCCTTCTTCATAAAGTTGTATAAACACCGCCTGTACCGCATCAGACATGCCGTCATCCATGGTAAAGCGTTCCCTATCCCAATCCAGGGAAGAGCCCATACGCCGCAGTTGGCGGGTAATGGTGCCGCCGGATTCTTCTTTCCACTGCCAGACTTTCTCAAGAAATTTTTCGCGACCCAAATCATGGCGGGTTTGTCCTTCAGCATTACATAGCCGTTCGACGACCATTTGCGTGGCAATTCCCGCATGGTCGGTGCCTGGTTGCCACAAGGTGCTGTAACCTTTCATGCGATGATAGCGGGTGAGGGCATCCATAATGGTATCCTGAAAGGCATGGCCCATGTGTAAGCTGCCGGTGACATTGGGTGGTGGAATCATGATGCAATAAGATTCACCCTCTGATTTGGCGGCAAAGTAACCTTTTTCTTCCCAAGTTTGATACCAGCGTTGTTCAATCGAATGCGGTGCGTATGTTTTTTCCATGGTGGGGATTTTATATATTCGTGAAAGATGAAGCATTTTAACAGAATTAAGGCCAGGATTCAGGCGGGTGGATTTGATGATGGATTTTGCAGCCACACGCATATATTGTTTCTTATTTTATTAAGTCTGAGAGTATCAATAGTTCCCAGTTTACCTATAAGGATGTTTCCATCAACAACAACCAGTCTGCTGGCGCGAATTAAACTCGACTGCTTTAAGCCCGTTTGCTGAAACTCGGGTTCTTCGACGTTAATAATTTCATCCAAAGCTGGAGTTGCTTGATGAAGCTGGCTGGAAATCATGCAGATAAGCCAATCATCAAATTTCCCCGGCAGTTTCCGAAGTATCAGTGCAGGACGAAGTTTGCCGTCTTTTTGATCTGTTTGAGGAAAATGTAAAAGAACAATCTGGCCTTCTAAAATCATCAGAATGTTTCTTTCAAGTCAGCAACGGAATAATTGGAATCTTCATTTTCCATCCCCCTCATTGCGGAGCTAATAGAAAAATCAGTCCAGTGACTGTTTTCCTCTTTTTCCGTTTTCAGCTTAAGGTATTCTACAAAATCAAGCACTTCTGCTTGTTTTGATTCGGGTAATGAAGCTACCGTTATTAATATTTTTTCTGAAAAATTCATAGTTGTCTCCAAATAAAGTGATTTTTATACAGCATTGATTGAACAATCTCTCTCACGCATTGCTCCATCGAGTGTCAGCGAGAACACGCATTTCCGGCATGGCGCTAAATCGATAGAGTATTGTATCGTTTCCACGGCAACGGTGTGAACGATAACTATCGCGGGCGTGGCCAGCTCCTACGGATAGTGTGATGTAGGAGCTGGCCATGCCCGCGATCTTTAACAATTAAAAAGCAATAAACAGATGTTTAAGGTGCTGGCGCAGGTTCCATTTGGCATCGGTGTTTAAGGCGCGTTCCAGGCAAATAAAGGCTTGCGGATTTTGTAATAATTGGTCGACGGTTTTATGGGTCAGGGTATTGTCCAGACAAATCAAGGCCGATTTTTCGCCGTCATCGATCAGGCTGAGGGTATTGGTGGTAAATTGGGGTTGTTCTTGCAAGCGATAATTCAGGCGAAAGCCGTTTTTTAGCAACACTTCATCACGTATTTCATGCGGTTCAAACAGGCCGATCAGTTGGGCTTCTTTTTCGGTGATATAAGTTTCCAGTCGCTGCAGGTTTTCAGCGTCAGATATTTCCGGGTCGGGTTTAAAATCGACGCGCGGAAAATGTGATTTATAGTTTTTCAGATAAATAATTTCCAAGCCGTTTGGCTAGATGAATTAGCCAGCTATAGAAAAATCCTCACGCATTTTCTGCATAACGCAGATGATTTTACTCGCATCCTGCATATAAGATTTAAACGCTGTTACGACT
>CAIQND010000922.1 GCA_903873045.1 uncultured Methylococcaceae bacterium
AAAAGAAAGTCATCAAGCAAATCAAGGTCGGCGTGGAACCCGAAGGCATTACCGTTAGCCCGGATAATAAGTGGCTGATCAGTGCCTCGGAAACCACCAACATGGTACATTGGATTGATACCAAAACCAACACGATCGTAGAAAATACGCTGGTTGATCCTCGTCCGCGAGCCGTTGGTTTTACCGCAGACAGTCAGCAATTATGGGTCACTTCAGAAATGGCCGGCACCTTAATGATTCTGGATGCCAAGACCCAGCAAATCATCAAAACCATCAAGTTTGAGGTTTCCGGTGTGACTGCCGATAAAATTCAACCGGTAGGCGTGGTCATTGATAAAGACAGCAATAGAGGCTATGTGGCTTTGGGGCCTGCAAACCGTGTAGCGGTGGTTAATGCCAAAACATTTGAAGTTGAAAAAACGCTGTTGGTCGGTCAACGGGTGTGGAATCTGGCTTTTTCTCCCGATCAAAAACATCTCTACACCACCAACGGCACCAGTAATGATATTTCGATTATTGATCTGGATACTCAAACCGTGACTAAATCGGTGGGTGTGGGGAATTATCCCTGGGGCGTTGTGGCAAAACCATGAAGCCAGCCATCGCATTATCCATCGAGAATTTAAGCTTCTCTTATAGCGGCAAGAAAGCACTGGATCAAGTCAGTTTTAAGATATGTGCCGGTGAATGTACTTTGCTCTTGGGCCCTAACGGTGCCGGCAAGAGCACTTTATTTTCGTTGATTACCCGTTTGTATGACACGCATGAGGGTCGTATTGAATTATGTGGTTTTGATATTAAACAGCAAACTCGCCAAGCCTTGGCAAAGCTGGGTGTGGTTTTTCAGCAGACCACCCTGGATATGGATTTGACCGTCATGCAAAATTTACGTTATCACACCGCTCTGCACGGCTTGGGACGTAAAGAAGCTATGCAACGGATTCAACAAGAACTGGAACGCTTAAACATGTTTGATCGGCGCTTTGAGAAAATACGTCAACTCAATGGTGGTCATCGGCGGCGCGTAGAAATTGCCAGGGCATTACTGCATAAACCAGCGTTATTGTTGCTGGATGAGCCAACGGTCGGTTTGGATGTGCCCAGCCGGTTAGCCATTGTTGACTATGTGCATCAATTGGCCGTCGATGAAAAACTGGCGGTTTTATGGGCAAGCCATTTAATCGATGAAATTTATCCGGACGATCATTTAATCGTGCTGCATAAAGGCCAAATAAAAGCCAACGGCACCGTGGATGACGTTTTAAAAATAACAAATACAATCATGGTAAAAGATGCCTTTTACAACTTGACGCAAGGCGGGCAGGTATGAACATGATGCATTACTGGCGGGCAATGTGGGGCATTATCGGACGTGAGTTATGGCGTTTTGTTACCCAACGGGAACGTTTTATTTCTGCCTTGGTCAGGCCATTAGTCTGGTTGTTTGTTTTTGCCGCCGGCTTTAGAGCGGCCTTGGGGCTTGCTATTACCCCGCCCTACGAAACCTACATTCTGTATGAAGTTTATATTACGCCGGGCCTGATTGGCATGATACAGCTCTTTAACGGGATGCAGAGTTCATTATCCATGGTTTATGACCGGGAAATGGGCAGTATGCGCATACTGATGGTCTGTCCGTTACCTCGCTGGTTTTTATTGCTCAGTAAATTACTGGCAGGAACCGGCGTATCCATCTTGCAGGTCTATGTATTTTTAGGCATTGCCTGGTTTTATGACATTCATGCCCCGTGGCAAGGCTACTTGTGGGTCTTGCCAACCTTGATGCTGTCCGGATTAATGCTGGGGGCGCTGGGATTATTATTGTCATCTTTCATAAAACAACTGGAAAATTTTGCAGGAGTGATGAATTTTGTCATTTTTCCGATGTTTTTTATGTCAACCGCACTGTATCCTTTATGGAAAATGAAAGAATCCAGCGTATTACTTAGTAAACTGGCGCAATACAACCCGTTTTCACAAGCGGTTGAATTAATCCGTTTTGCCCTGTATGGACAGTTTAATCAGCACGCTTTTATTTATACGTTAGTCGCGTTTCTGGTTTTTATGGCGGCCGCCATTATTGGCTATAATCCATCAAAAGGCATGATGGTGAAAAAAGGAGGCGGTTAAAAAATTGATGGCGTTTTTTTGTTACGCAAACCAACAACACTAAAAAACGGGATAAATGTCGACTTGGGTTCCTGGCAGTTTGCCGGTATTAATGCCGTTGAAAACAGAAAACAGCTGCCAGCCAAAAAAGACTACGAGTTCATTTAATCTTAAAGTATAGTGTTTATGTGCTGGACAAGGGTCACAAAGCACTTGAATTTTTTTTTGATCGTGATAAGTTTACTCATTAAGTAGGAACACGTTAGTGCTCAACCTGCTTTTGAGTAGTTATGGATTGATCAATTAATACGGCTTAACGTTGTCTGACTCGACTTAATAAGACGTTAAGCAATGATTCATCAATATAATAAATAAAATTACACTAATGTGAGGATGAGAAATGAGTAATGAAGAAAACGCCAAACCAGAAGAAAATGTTCAACCACAAGAAAATGCTACGCAACCCGTAGAGCCGGCAACAGGCGCTGTCGGC
>CAIQND010000923.1 GCA_903873045.1 uncultured Methylococcaceae bacterium
ACCGTAGGCTAACAGGAGCTGACCGGTTCTTAAAAACATCGTGTCTGATGTAAATTGAATGATTGCGATAATTGCTGATACCACGCTAAGAAAAATAATGGCTTTAATCAGTGACTGAAAAACTTTTTCGGTTATATGGCGTTTGGTCATGGTATAAATGAGATAAAAGGTAATAATCTCTAGTGGTGCAGAAAATATCTCTTTTTTTGCTTGTATAAATTCAGCATTATTGACGACCGAAATAACGACCAGAAAAAAATAGATAACAATATATTTATCGAAAGGGGGCGATTTACCCGTGGTTTTGGTGCTGTCCAATAACATGCCCCAAATCAGATAAGCGAGTGAAAAAAGCAATAATAGCCTATTGGGTTGCAGTTCAAATGGTAAGCCGGGTAAGGGAATTATAAATTTTGCTTCAATTACCGGTTGCGCCAGTAGCCACATAATAAGCATAAAGCTCAACAGCTTTTTATCGGTTTGTCGGGCAAGAAATAATGCCACTAAAGCGGAAAATACTACATAGAGTAAATAAGTCATCGATTGTTTCTATAAATAGGTGTTGTAAGTATCAACAAGCTTTTTGGCAATAACATCAAGAGCGCAATTTTCATTGACCCATGTAATACTTTGGTTTGACAGGTTCTGCTTTTCATCAGCGGCTTTATTGATAGCCTGCACAAAATCCAGTGGTTGACGATTTTCAATGATCATCCATGGGGCAATGGCTATTTTCTTTATGTCCGAAAAGTTAGTTGTTATGCAGGGAGTGCCAACAGACATTGATTCCAGTACAGCGTTAGGGAAGCCTTCATGGTGTGATGTAAGAAAAGAAACATCCGCTTGGCTTAATAGTTCGATAACGTCCGTTCTATTGCCAAGAAAAACTATTTTGTCTTTATTTTTTAAATTATTGTACTGGTCAGTAATTGTATTTTTATAATCGTCATTACTAACCGTTAATTTGTCACCTAAAAAAATAACTCGCCATTGGTCATCAGACTCTACTAGTTCATTGGCTACCTGTAGTGCTAATTTATAATCCTTTTGTGGCTTTATTGCGGCAACCATGCAAGCTATTTTTACTTTGTCAGTACCAAACAGTTCATATTTATAATGGGTAGTGCATTGTGCCAAGCGGTGTTTAATTTTTTTTGTATCGATGCCGTTCCAAACCACGTTAATTCTGTTGTCTTTTAAATGGTGGTATCTTTTTTTAGCAAATACTTGCCCGGCATAAGAGTTAGCGATAACAGCATCTGCCATTTTTGCGGTTAAATAATCACCAATTCTTTGATTTAAATTGAATTGATAGTTGTCATTTCGTTCGGAGTTGATTATTGGAATGCTAGTATTTATTCCGGCTAACCTGCAATAAAACTCTGCATCGTATAGGTATCCATGAACGATATCCGGTTGCCATTTTTTTATATGGCTTCTCATGTTTTTTATGACTGAAAAGTCAAGCTTTCTCTTTTTTTGTTCAATAATTATTTCAACATGAGTTCCTTCCAGCTCAACTATACGCGGCACATCGTTAGATAATGATATAAGCAAGACTTGATGTCCTTGTGTAACTAATTCCTTTGAAAGGTTAATTACTTGTGTTTCAGCTCCCCCAAAATTTAAGGAGGTAATCGCCATCATTATTCTCATTTAAGTTGATCTCTTTTTGGACATTATAAAAAAGTCTTGCTTAAGTAAATACGGGTTATTAACGACAATGCACAAAACAATAAAGTCAGCAAAAAAAGCTGATTTACATACTTATCCTCTAGGACGGTCTACATACGAACCTATAGCGGATCATGTTTAAAATATTTAGTCGTAATTATTCAGTCCCCCTCTTTAACAAAGAGGGGTTAGGGGAGATTTTATTAGATAAATCCCCCTCAATCCCCCTTTTTCAAAGGGGGAGGTGAATAATTACATTTAGTCTGCTATCTTGTAGTAGTCCTTATACCAATCAACAAAATTTTTAATGCCCTCATCCAGCAACGTAGCAGGTTTATAGCCCAAATCATTCGCTAATTCTGAAACATCGGCATAGGTATCGGGTACATCTCCAGGCTGCATAGGTAACAAATTCTTGATTGCTGTTTTACCCAAGTATTTTTCCAGTGTTTCAATAAACGTTAATAAAGGTACCGGGGTGTTGTTGCCTATATTATAAATACGGTAAGGAGCCAGGCTGGTTGCGGGATCGGGATTATTACTTGACCAGTCCTGATTAGGTTGGGCTGGTTGATCAACAACCCGGATGACACCTTCAACTATGTCATCAATGTAAGTGAAATCGCGACGATGATTACCGTAATTAAACACGTCAATGGGTTTGCCTTCAAGGATGTTACGGGCAAACAAAAAAGGTGACATATCGGGTCGACCCCAAGGGCCATATACGGTAAAAAAACGTAAGCCGGTGGTCGGCAGCTGATAAAGGTGGCTATAAGTATGAGCCATTAGTTCATTGGCTTTTTTGCTGGCAGCATACAACGAAACCGGATGATCAACATTGTCATGGATTGAAAACGGCATTTTGGTATTTGCGCCATAAACCGAGCTGGATGACGCATACGCTAAATGCTCAACCGCATTATGCCTGCACCCTTCCAGTATGTTGATAAAGCCCACTATGTTTGAGTCGATATAGGCATGAGGATGGGTTATTGAATAGCGTACCCCTGCTTGCGCTGCCAAATGCATGACTTTTTGAAATTTTTCTTGGATAAAAAGATCTTCCACTGCTTTTCTGTCGGCAATATCAAGCTTTATAAATTTAAAGTGTTCATAACTTTGTAAGCGTTCTAATCTGGCCAGCTTTAAATTAACATCATAGTAATCGTTAAGATTATCTATTCCAACGACTTCATCGCCCCGCTCCAGTAATCTTAAACTAAGGGCTGAACCTATAAATCCAGCAGTGCCTGTCACCAATATCTTCAAAATTATCTTCTCTATTAATAGGGTTAAAACGGAAATTATTTGCTATTTTAGGCTACCCACGTAAGGCGGGACAGTTTAAAGTTTAGCCTTGCGGCTGTAATTATTCAGTCCCCCTCTTTGAAAAAGAGGGGTTAGGGGAGATTTTATTAGATAAATCCCCGTCTGCCCCTCGCTTTGCCCTCCCCATTTTTCAAAGGGGGAGGTGAATAATTACACGTAGGCAGCTCTTTTATGTAACGATATCCTTGTCTTGTAGGGGCAATCCCTTGCGGTTGCCCGGCTAACATCGTGGACGTAAAGCCAGCCCCCTACAAAAAAATGTCCCGCCTTAAGTGGATAGCCCTATTTTAGGTAGACAAATCTTTTATGTAGTCTTGTTTGTTGTGTTGCAAGTGCTAAATGTTATTTAGTTGGTATTTCAAAGGCTATTTGCTTTGAAGCATTGTCGACGTTAATTTTTTGATAGTATATAAGCTAGTTGGTTACAGGGGGGGCAACAGTTATAAATCCAAAGCTTACCAAGTGACATTGTCTGATTAGAGCAATACTAAATCATAAAGGCAAATAAATCAATGGCTTAATGGTATTCCACTTGAGGGTGGCAATGCTTTTACTGGCAAGAATCAGGTTTTGTTTGTCCGGAATTATGTCCATATAGTTGTTAGTATCTTGGGTATTTGGATATTAGCGTTTGGTTCGTCACGATTGGGTGGTTCTATGGTTTTATTTTGCCAATGATACCTTTTTATTGGGTCAATAATATGACAAGGGCTGTGATTAACAAGGTGTCGCTAAGAAAATTGTACTTTAATTGTGTAGTTAGTAGCGGCTAATTATCCTTTATGATGATTTATTTATCAATAGAAGCAGGCTGATAGTGTGAAATTAGTTATTTTAATGTTTTTGGGGAATTTGAAATAAGGTGATTAACAGGTAAAAATACGGCGGTAGTGCGGGTCAATGGTTTGTGATTTTGGCTGAAACATTTGAAGGTTTCTTGGGCTTCCACGCTTGCTCGTCATCGGTTATAGCTGACTACTACACACTATCGGATGCCAAGCCACCTCGACCGGAACCAAGTTGCGCATCGTTTTTTCCAAATTCTTGCTGACTACCGAAATCAATTTATTGCTGGACAATATTCATGGACAACTTGTTGATGAGCCCAGTAGTGTCGGTGCCTACACAGCACGGTTGAGCACCGGTAAAGATAGTCAGGATTTAACTGCCGCAGTCGCCCTTTTGCGTATGTAACAAAATGAGCTGTTGGTCGAGCCTGTGATCGAACCCTGGGCCAGTTATGAAATCATTGCGATCAAGCCTGTTGATTTGTTTGCTGGCACTATTAACCGCAGTGCCAATACAATCTATTTTCCTCTGCTGGGCGACAGTGCAACAGGAGGTGAGTGTCGTCTGCTAGTTACTTTTGATGACCGGACTATCAACTGGGAATTGCCGAGTAACGCGCTGGATGGCTACCGGATTCGCAGTCAATATGGGCAATTCCGGCTGGGGTGAACGTACTGCGCGTGAACTGGCCGATAGTCATTTGAAAAAGCTCTCTAAGCTGTCAATAATCATGTTGAATCCGGAAAAACCGGTTAGTCCACGAAAAAACGATAACATACAAAGAGCCAGCCAATATAGGTCGTTACCTAAAGGGTGAATAGCTATGAGATACGTATAAGCTGATTTGGTTATTTGGGCAAGTCGGTAGTTAGGAGCGAGCACGAAATAACTTGAGCAACTTTAATTTTAAAAATCCCCCCAACCCCCCTTTTACAAAGGGGGGAGTTAGATGTTACTTAGTTACATTATTTCATGCTCATTCCTTAGTGTATCAATTAGGTAACAGTGAAAAAAAATAATACCCAGTCTGGCTGTTATCTCAAAACAAAAAGCTCAAGCGCTCACGATAACGCCTGAAATAGCAAATTAATAACATAACACTACAATTTTTAAAGTGTTTTTGTCTGCGTATTCTCAGCCAATGATTGTCAATCATTGGCACCATAATCTTGTTTTCTCTACTCTGCGTTAATTAAGTATTTTTTCTGTGTATTAAAAATATTACAGTGATTTCTCGTATTATTCTTAAGATCGCTCGCAATAAATAAGTCCCCCCACTTTATCGTCTCCACACGCATCGGACACAGTTTTTTAAGAGTAGGCTATGCCTGCGAAGGCTTCTATATA
>CAIQND010000924.1 GCA_903873045.1 uncultured Methylococcaceae bacterium
ATTAAAAACCAGTGATCAGGCGCGTAGCACACGGGCGGCTTTTTTTCCTGAAGTGGTCAAGGCATTTGCCGGGTTATGGCCCGTTAATTATCTGGAACAGGACAGCCTTGAAAATAAAACCGATGTTATGTTTTATTTTACCGGTAAGATAAAGGTAGCCAACATTGATAAAAATACTTATCTGCCCGGCGCCATCGCCGATCATTTAACCTCGGCAGGTGGCGTGTTGACAGGTAGCGATCAAATGAACATTCTTGACTGGATAACTGCGGGCGCAACGGCAAGCTATGGCGCAGTCGTCGAGCCCTGTAATTATCCGGTCAAATTTTCGCATCCCGGCGTATTGCTACACTATTACTTGCGTGGCAATACGCTGATTGAAGCTTACTGGAAAAGCGTCTGGGAACCGGGGCAGGGCATTTTTGTTGGAGAGCCGCTGGCCAGGCCTTTTGCCTCCCCAGCGAAAAAGTAAACAGGATACTTAATGGGTGTAGTTGTTCTCCTCCCTTTAAAAAAGGGAGAGTAAAGCGAGGGGGCAGAGGGATTTATTTAAAATATCCCCTAATTCAAGGCACTCCGAGAGTGTGTTGATTTTTAGTTGGAACTGACTGGCATCGGGCGCATTCGCTACTTGGGCGGCACAACTAACTTTGTTCCTTCTCCAGCGGGAGGTTGGGATGAGGGGGATTAAATAAGGATTTTCTCCACTTTAATTTCCCCGCTCCCCACCCTCTCCCGCTGGAGAGGGCTTTAAGTAACTGAGCAACCCAATCTTTTAGTCGCTCCCCCAAGTAGCGGATGCGACCACTGGCATCTCACGGCCAAAAGCCGCCAGACGTGAACGGCCGCTTTAGGGCGATGAATATTGCTGAATTAAGTTCGGCAATTGCCATAAGCGGTCGTAAATTTGATCAAAAAATAACCCTGACGACCATCAAATTCCTGCCCCTCACCAGAAATAAACTAAAGGTAATTATCAACTTGTCATTGACGTAATAAATCATTATGATCAGTATGGTTTAGATTTTAAAATAAGAGGTTTATTATGATTAATGAAGTGAATGCTGTCGCTTTCCGACAAAATCTAGGGGAAATGTTGAATCAAGTTCAATATCGACATGATTCTATTGTAATTAAAAAGGATGGAAAACCAGTGGCCGCGCTGGTAGATGCCCAATTATTTGATCGAATACGCCGCTTTAAAAATAGATTTGATACGCTAAGCCAACAAATAACCGATGCTTATGCAAACGTACCGCAAGAAGAAGGGCTAAGCGAAATTGATGCCCTTGTCTCAGATACTAGACATTCTGAATTCTAGCTATGCCGCAAATTTGCATTGTCCTGGATACTAATGTTTTACTTTCTGGAACTGCTTATCCGAACTCGATACCAGGAAAAATAGTCTCTGCCTGGCGATGAGGAAGTTTGGAGGTCATCCTTTCCCAATATATTTTGGATGAATTACAGCGGGTTCTACCAAGACTTAATCATCGTCTTGGTTGGTCAAGCCTGGAAATTCGAGATTTTGTCGATAGCTTAGCTTTTCTTGCTGACCTGGTTGATCCTATTCAAGTCTCCGAGTCACTTCTGCGTGACCCAGCCGATCAACCTGTTCTTGGTACATTCTTGGCAGCAAACGCCAATTATCTTGTTACGGGCGACAAAGAATTACTGGTGTTGTCGGCGCTTTATCCAATGGTTACTCCCGCTGATTTTTGGCAATTGCATGGGGAATGAGAAAGTCACATTATTTTTTTGTTCAGGCTTTATGGGCTTAGTTAAATCAACATACCTGCTTACTTTCACAACATTAGTTTAATCAAGGAAATATATTGAGTCTTGCAGGCGTTAGATCAAATCGTGGCGATAGCTATCAAACCTTGGTGGCGTTTGACTGGGTGCTAAGCATCCTGGCAGACGACAACTATCACTGGCTTGAAGTCGATTCGACTTCTTTGGATATCAGTGGAAATCCTGTCTCTGTCGATGACGTAGTGATTGGTCGCGCCGATGGCAGCATGATCTGTTGTCAGTGCAAAAAGAACCAGACCGATTGTAAAGCGTGGTCAGTCACTGATCTTGGTGATGAACTGACAAAAGCAGCGCAATTTCTGGCAGATAATCCAGCTTCACAAGTGAAATTTTACTCTCGTAACGATTTTGGCGTTCTTGCCAAGTTGCGCGAACATTCGCGTACCCAGTCTAATGATGCGGTTTATCGGAAAAGCTTTACCCCAGAACATCAAAAGACCGATGCTGCTTTGGAAAAACACATGCCCAGTGCAGTAGGGTTAACTACCTACGACTGGCTCCAGCGCACAACATTTGAGATTTCGCCTGAATTTGAACGCATGGAAGATCTCCTGATGGAGCGACTCCGTTACCGTGTAACAAATGCAGATAACGCATTTGATACACTTTGGACAAAATTGGATAAGCTTGGGTCTCGTATCGGTAATGGCACTAATTCGGCCGTGCCGTCTCATCGACTCAGCAAAGCTGATCTACTAGAAATTCTGGCAAAATCAGGCGCAACCTTCGTTCCACCGTTATCGCAACAAGAAATGCAAAAAACATTTTCCAGTGTTTCTGCAATAGGCCGTTCTTGGCGGCGCGACATTGCTGGAGAACACATTCATGTTGCAGCAGTCGACCAACTGATAGCTGCAATCGAAGCGCAAGAGCATTCGGTGCTGCTCGCCGGAACGCCCGGTTCAGGTAAGACCTGTGTGCTGCTGGAGCTACAGGATGCACTGGAAACACGCAACGACTTGGCAGCTTTATTTATCCAGACCCGAGAATATGCAAATTGCGCGACACCGGAAATGCGGATTTCGCATGGCCTGCCTGAGAACATGGTCGGCCTTGTCGGACGCATGGCTGACTGCAAACGCACTGTTGTCATTATCGATTCGCTAGACGTGCTGTCTTTATCGCGGGAACATACTATCCTGTCGTTTTTCCTTGCCCAGATTGATCAACTGTTGCTGATTCCAAACGTGACGGTAATAGCGGCGTGCCGGGACTTTGACCGAAAATACGACAATCGCCTTTCTGAGCGAACCTGGGATTGTGTTGTTACCAACACCTCTCTCGATTGGCAAAATGTCGTAGCTCCGCTGATTCGTAAATACGGAGTCGACCCCGAAGCTCTTGATACCACTACCCGAAGCTTGCTGAAAAATCCTCGGGAACTGGCGTTATTCACTGATATTACCAAGAGAACCGGAGGTGGCTTTAATGTTTCCACCAGTCAGGCACTTAGCCGGAAGTATCTGGAAACGATAGTTCGGGACGATTATTTGCTGGGCGACACCGCCATGATGGCGATTGAACAAATAGCCGAAAGAATGCTGATCTCCCGTCGACTTGATATTTCCCGCACTCAGGTTCAAATGCCGGATGAAACACTAAACCGCTTACTAAGCGCCGAGGTCTTGCATAAAAATCAGTCTGGCAACATCGAATTCGGCCATCAAACCCTGTTGGATGTTCTTGTCGTCAGCTGGGCTGAGCGTAACCAACTGTCCTTGAAAGCTTTTATAGAAAAACTTCCCGCCGTTCCTTTTGTGCGCCCAACGATTCGCGCTTATGTCGCTTATATAGCCGCAGGCGATAGGCCGACCTTCCGTAAGCAACTTCGCGCCGTATTCGACAGCGATGCCGCTTTTCACATCCGGCGCTTGGTCGCGGAAGCGTTGGCGGAACAGATTCCGCAAGATGAAGACTGGTCATTGATTCAGCATTTACATCGTCAGCGTCGCGAGCTTTTTACGCCGCTGTATATGCAGGCTGTTTCTCTGGAATGGCATTATTTCTGGCTTAAATTTTTTGTTCCTTATGTAGTGCAAGAACTCGACGCGCAAAGCCTGTCGGCACATGTGAATAGGATAGCCCTTTGGAAAAAATCCGACCCTCAAGGC
>CAIQND010000925.1 GCA_903873045.1 uncultured Methylococcaceae bacterium
AGAGACGCGCCGACTTACTTGGCTTTTCAAGGCCAGGTAAGGTACGCGATGCGTACCCTAACGGGCTAGCGCACGAGGTCGGCGTAAGGAGGTAGGTCGGCACCCTCTGTGCGCGACTTTTCGTAAACTTCTCGCAGTTCCATGGCCACGATCTCGTAGGCCTCGATTATCTCGTCGTAATCGACCTGTTCCGGGCCGGTCGCAGCATCCCGTTCGGTGCTGTTCTGCTCGGCGATCTGGTGGATCGCCTGGATCGACATCATCAGGGCGTTCTCGCTAATTTCAGGCATCGGCATTTCCTCTATAAATTCGGTCTGCTATCACATGAGACTAATACCAAGCTCTTTGGCCCGCACGACGCAATTACGGGCCAGATTGTCCAGCGCTCCTCGCAACGCGTCGGCTCTAAGATCTCCGCCGTTGGCGACCTCGATCTGCCAGTGCGTCGCTTGATACTTGTCGCTCCAGTTTCCCTTCACCAGTTTCAGCGAATCTGGGATAACCGTACCCTCCGGCAACATAAAATAGTGCCAGTTAGGATAGCCGAAAACACCTTTCTTGTCCCAAAGTGAGGTGCCATGGCCAGTTTTGAAATACCCATCGCGATCCCGCCGCCAATCCATCCGCATCGTTTGCTTGCCGCGCACGATCACACTCCGTGGGTCTATATCCCCATGGAGTATGCCCTCCATCGCTTCCCCGTCCTCGGTCAGAACACCACCAGCGAACTCATCCTTTCGGACGCTGCGATACAAATGCTCCTCAATTTTTGCCATCTTCGAACCTCCGAACACCTCTTGCAAAGAAATTCCTTACGGCGATATACGAAAAAAGTAAGTAATCAGCCCACGTAGGGCGGAATAGCGGCAAACCGTTATTCCGCCCTTACAGTATGCGTCTTTAAGCGTTATGGATTGCAAATTAGCGCGTTGGACTCTCTAAGCTTGTATTTGATCATAAATACTTTTTGCTATTACTGCTAATCTTTTATACCTATTGTCAGCACTAATATTTTTTAGCGTTCGTTCGTCCCAAGTAGTTTTAACAAAAAGCTTTTTTACAAGGCTTTATTTCATTGCCGTCTACTGATTGCGTTATTGTCATATTTATTGCTTGATTGCCAAGATGGCAAACATAAATAACACGACAATTTTCTATTAACTTTCCAGCATATTGCAATACGGATACTGTGACCTTTGAATTAACTCCGCAGCAAATAATATAATCAGTTGATTCTTTAATATCTTCAGAAAGTCTATCCAAGTTATCTTTTTCGATTACTTCTAAAATGTCAGCCTCGGTACGGCCCGTTCCACCATCGCCCTTGAATTCAACTTGACCCCAAGAATTTGCAATTGTTATACGCCCTCTCTCAAAATCCGTCAATTTATAAGTATTTTTTAGCGTGGAAAGAACATATTCTAAGTTTTTTCCTGTTTGTCCTGCCGCTGGATTTCCTTTTTCTTGTTCTTTCTTGCCTGGGCAAGATAAAACAACAGCAATTTTTGATTGAGAACCCTGTTCATAATCATCTCTTGAAGTAGTCATATTTATCCTTTGCCCAATTTTGTATTCGGCCTTAGAAACGAAGCCGATACCACAAAACCACTGTAAGACGTTTTCGTTTACGTCAATTTGAAAATCTATAATACGTCAGCTATCCCCTGTCTGATTTTTGTAATATATTCAATAGTATAGATAAAATATTTTTATGCACCAAAATTATGCGCTAAAACCCCTTATAGATCAATAGACCGGGAATCGCTGATAATACGTAAAATTATTTTTCTGTTAATGGCATGGTCCGAACCGCCATGCTCAGACCCATAGGCCCAGCCAGTTTGTCAGCCAAGCCGTTATTGTCAAATCATACCGAACCAAAAACTTAAAATGCAATCACTATTTGTGGAAAATGCTGATTTTGAGGAGTTTGGGTAATATTACCAAAAACAGGGTTTCAAAATCGCCGTATTACTACCCACAATGCATTGCTCTTAACGTTGCGTCGTTGCGTGAGAATAAATTCTTTGTTCTGTCCGAAGTACAGCCAATCAGCACGCCGAAGGAACAAAAAGAAAGTCTCACGCAACGGCGCAACGACGCAA
>CAIQND010000926.1 GCA_903873045.1 uncultured Methylococcaceae bacterium
CTAAGCCCTATTACTATCAAATTCATGTAGTTATCAAAAAACACATGAATTCAACACATTGAAAATTATAGTGTTATTTTTAGACATTAAAATGTAAATGACTTAAATCAACAGTATTTTGGCTTAGCTTGATGCGTATGGCTCCTAACCCCCCTTTTTCAAAGAGGGGACTGAATAATTACGAAAATTGAAAAATTTTTACATTGGAGCTATCAGAAGTAGTGTACGAAAAAAACCACTGGGTAACTCGCTTGAAATCAATCTGTGGCAACTTTTACAGGGGATTTTTTGCAAATCACCTTACCCAGCATTAACCTTAATTTAAAGCCATAAAACCAGCCAATGGAACTAAACCTGTTTAATTTTATTAAAGAAGATATCTGGCTGTTACACGAGCAAAAACTGCCACTATTTAAAGCAACGTTAATCAAATCGCTAAAAATTATTATCTTGTCGGTTCAAGGTTTTTCGCGTGATTTGTGTCCGCTAAGGGCATCCGCATTAACGCTTTACAGCATACTGTCGATAGTGCCCATCATCGCCATGCTGTTTGGTATCGCCAAAGGTTTCGGCTTTGAAACCATGCTGGAACAACAATTACTTGAGCACGCACCGGATCAAGACACCCTGGTCATACAGTTAATCAGTTTTGCACAAAACCTGTTGGAAAGCACTAAAGGCGGAGTGATTGCGGGGATTGGCATTGTGGTTTTATTTTGGACTATTATCAACGTGATTGGCAACATTGAAGAATCCTTTAACTTTATCTGGAAAATAGGCAAAGGGCGTTCAATCAGTCGTAAGTTTAGTGATTATTTATCGCTCATGCTGTTGGCGCCGGTGCTATTAATCGCAGCAAGCAGCATGACGGTATTTCTGAAAACAAAAATAACCTGGCTAATCACCGTTATACACTTGCCGGAATTTGGCACTTGGCTGGTTCTGAGGGGGTTGAGCCTGTCACCTTTGATGCTTATGATTGTGCTATTTGCCTTTACGTTTATTTTTATGCCTAATCATAAAATAAACTACAAAGCCGGTATCATTGCCGCTATGGTTACCGGTATTTTGTATCATCTTTCTCAGTGGGCTTATCTAAGTCTGCAAATTGGCGCATCCAGTTATAATGCAATTTACGGTAGTTTTGCGGCGCTACCTTTATTTGTCGTCTGGTTGCAAGTCGGCTGGATGATTGTCTTGTTGGGTTGTGAAGTGGCTTTTTTTCTACAAAACTATGAGATTTATCGAAATAACAACCGCTTTTCTGATTTAAGTTTTTCCTTAAAAAAAGTCATTGCCCTGCAAGTTGCGCATTTGATTATCAAGAATTTTATACAATTAGACAAGCCGTTGACCGCCACCGAAATAGCAACAAAACTGGTTGTTCCCATAGCCGTTATTCAGCCCGTTTTATTAAATTTAAACGCCAGCCATATTATTGTCGAATTTAAAGATCCAAACGAAGTCAATGATGAGGTTTATCAACCGGCAATTGATATTAACAGACTGACTATTGCATATATAATCAACGCACTGGAACAGTGTGGACAAAACCATCTGCCGGATATGAGTCAGGAGCAACTGTTTATGAATGCCGTTAATAACTTTAGAAACTTGATGGAAGCTTCTGAGCAAAACCGTTTATTAAAAGATATTTAATGCTAAAAACACAGGTAAGCCACACAAATCGTATCACTGTTAATCAAACAGGAATAAAATCTTGTGTAAATACCTGTGTAAAGGCGGTTACCCGGTACTTTATTTAGTTACCGGTTTTTCAAGAGCAGGCACAGGCACAGGAACCGGTGTTGGAATACTGCTTTGAGAAACCGGTTGTTTAGGCTCTTTTGCAATTTTTTCGCGGTGCTCCCCTTCGCCATAAAGCGTAAAAGTGATCATGACAAAAACCGTTGTTATAACAACAATCAAAAATCTGTCCGGTTTTTTCAAAAAGAACAGTGGCCATTGAGGCTTATACATTCCAGTGACGAAAAAAAGAACTGTCCATAATCCCAAGTCGAAAGCGTAATTTACCATTTATATTTACCTGTTAATGTTCATTTAGTTAGAATTACATTATTATTATTTAATTGAGCGGCTTTTTGCAGCGCACGTTCTATTTTAACGGTTTTATTTTGTTAAGGTTTGAATTGTTCATATTGGTTTCGCTGTTAGTCAATAAAGCGGCTTTTATTACTTTGCACGTTTTATAATACCGACACATCCCGTGTCAAAAAAAGCTCTCTTACGGTAAGTATTCACCTCCCCCTTTGAAAAAGGGGGATTGAGGGGGATTTATCTAAAAATACTGGAGATTGGGGAGCATTCGGTGATTATGCTGGCGGAATACTAAATCCTGTTATTGCCGCATTTGCATTTTATTTGATAGCCAAAACTTATGAGCTGCAAAAAACGGAATTGGAAGCAACCAGGAAATTACCAGCAATTCTCATTATGGCGTCAATCGGGTAAAATAGCAGACTGACTTTACCGATGAGACCAATTTATGAGCGCCCCCTTTGGAAAAAATGCATTGAGCCTTAGCGATGTGACCAAGCAAATGCGTACTGTTTTCGAAACC
>CAIQND010000927.1 GCA_903873045.1 uncultured Methylococcaceae bacterium
AAACCCTGATTCTACCGTTGAAAATTGGGGTGAACGAATTTTACGGGGCGCTACAGACTAGAAATATCAAGGCTTACCGAGCAGCGCAAATGGCTCTATAGTCGCGACGTAGGCATCGCTCCTACGGTGGGAGCGATGCCCATGTCGCGACTAACGAAAACATTTTGATTTATCTGGAATTGTGCCAGTCAAGCTAAAAAACTGGAACAACAAGTTATAGGGTTATCCACAAAAAAATGAAACAGTTTGAAATTAAAGGGGATTTTAGCAATGTCGTTAAGTTAAGTGCCTCTTGGGAAGATAATCCGTTGGCTGAGCGGAGCCGAAGCCGGCAAAACTGCTTCGACTTCACTCTGCGAACGGCTTAATTTAATGACATTGGGGATTTTAGTTTTAGCTCACCGCCGCACCCATTTTGAAAATAGGCAAATACATGGCAACAACCAGGCCTCCAATCAAAATACCTAAAATAACCATAATAATCGGCTCCATCAAGCTGCTTAAATTATCAACCAGGTTATCAACTTCTTCCTCGAAAAAATCAGCCACTTTAGCGAGCATTGAATCCATTGAACCCGACTCTTCACCGATGGCGACCATCTGCTGCACCATGTGTGGAAATAGATTGGTTTGCAGCATGGCAAACTGTAAGCGTTGACCGGTTGCCACTTCTTCGCGCATTTTTAAAACGGCTTCGGCATAAATGATATTACCACAAGCGCCGGCTACCGACTGTAACGCATCGACCAAGGGCACGCCTGCCGCAGACATGGTGGATAAGGTCCGGGCAAAACGGGCAATCGCGGACTTGTTGATAATCAGACCGACTACCGGTATTTTTAGTAAGGTTTTATCCAGAAAATGATTAAACGGTGGCGAACGTTTTTTGAAATAGCTAAACACATAAATAACAATAATAACGACGGCAATGACAACCCACCACCATTTTTTCATCCATTGAGACATGGTGACCACCATGCGGGTAAACGCCGGTAAATCGGCGCCAAAGCTCTTAAACATATCTTCAAACACCGGCACGACAAACAACAACAAAATAGCGGTAACAACAAAAGCGACCACAATCACGGCAATCGGGTAACCCAGCGCCTTTTTGATTTTTTTCTTCATGGACTCGGTTTTTTCTTTGTAAGTCGCAATCTTATCCAGTAAGGTTTCCAATACCCCGGCTTGTTCGCCTGCGTCCACCAAATTACAGAATAATTCATCAAAATACAGGGGCTTTTTTTTCAGTGCCTCAGCCAAGGTGTCGCCGCCTTCAATATCCGCTTTTACGCTCAAGAGCATATCTTGCATACTGGGGTTCTCATGGCCTTTGCCGACAATATCAAAGGATTGCACCAGCGGGATGCCGGCACTCAGCATGGTGGCTAATTGCCTGGCGAAAATAGCTATATCGGCGGGGGTGATGGCTTTTAACCGAGGACTAAACAATGGCTTGGATTTTTTCTTGATTTTAGTGACGCGATAACCCTGTCGTCTTAGCTCGGTTTTTGCCAGCAGTTCATTTTTAGCGGTGATAACCCCGTTGGACTTTTTTCTGTCTTTACCGATGCCTTCCCAGATAAAATCAAGTGGTTCATTTTGGTCTGTCATGGTTACTCCTTGGTTACCCGATCAATTTCTTCAAGACTGGTGATGCCCAGTCGCACTTTATTTAAGCCTGAAGCGCGTAAGTCATTAATACCTTCGGACTTGGCCAGATCAGCCAACTGCATGGCATTACCCCCTTCCAGAATAAGCGCACGCATATTTTCACTCAGCGTCATTACCTGATAAATGCCGACCCGACCTTTATAACCATTGGTGCAGCGCTCACAGCCGACCGGTCTAAATACCTTAAGCGTTTTTAAATCCTCTTCGGTAAAACCGGCAGAGATAAAGATGTGATCAGGAAAATCAGCCGGGATTTTGCAGTGCTCACATAAGCGCCTCGCCAGACGTTGCGCCATAATAAGAATAACGGCCGAGACAATATTGAATGGCTGAATACCCATTTGCATGAGCCGGTTTAACGTTTGCGGGGCATCGTTGGTATGCAGCGTTGATAACACCAAGTGACCGGTTTGTGCGGCTTTAACGGCAATATCGGCGGTTTCCAAATCCCGAATCTCACCCACCATAATAATGTCGGGATCTTGACGCAAGAAAGCCCGTAAGGCACCGGCAAACGTCAAGCCCGCCTTTACGTTCATGTTAACCTGATTGATACCTTCGACGGTAATTTCAACGGGATCTTCAGCTGTGCAAATATTGCGTTCGATACTATTAAGCAAATTTAAACCGGTGTACAACGTCACCGTTTTACCGCTACCCGTAGGGCCGGTGACCAAAACCATGCCGTAAGGTTTTTTAATGGCGTGAAGAAAAAGTTTTTCTTGTTCGGGTTCAAAACCCAGTTTTTCGATACCAATCTGGGCACTGGTCGGATCTAAAATACGCAGAACCACCTTTTCACCGAATAAGGTTGGGCAGGTATTGACCCTAAAATCAATCGCATGGTGCTTGGACAGTTTCATTTTTATCCGGCCATCCTGCGGTATCCGACGCTCTGCAATATCCATTTTTGCCATCACTTTAACCCGGGATATTATTCTGCTGGCGATGTTGGCCGGGGGAGTGGCTACCTGATACAAGATGCCGTCAGCTCTGAAACGAATGCGAAAGTTTTTTTCATAAGGTTCCATGTGTATATCGGAAGCCCCTTTTTTTATCGCATCCAACAGGATTTTATTTACAAATCTAACAATCGGCGCGTCATCAATATCGGTATCGATATCGCCTTTAGCCGCTTCTTCATCACCACCGGTAATATCAAGATGCTCAAGATCCTCATCAAGAAGATCGGTTATGGATGTATCAACCGCTTCCAGTGCCGATTCAATAGCTTTGATCAGCTTGTTTTCTTCAACCAGAATGGTTTCTGGATGCAATCGACATTGAAATTTTATTTCATCCAGTGCCAGCAGATTGGTTGGATCGGATAGCCCAACAAATAATGTTTTACCCCGAACAAAAAGAGGCAGCGCACGGTGTTTACGGATGAGTTTTTCATTGATTAAACTTAATGGCAGGTTATGGAGATCAATGGCATCCAGATCAAAAACAGGCGCACCATATTCAACTGAGGCTTTGGTGGCAACCACTTTGCTGTCAACAAGATTGTTTGCAACCAGGTAACTTAATAACGGGAGATTTTTTGTTTGCGCTTCCTGGTTATGAATCTTGGCTTCACTTTCAGTGAGCAAACCTTCCTGAATCAAGTACTTGATAAAACCACTAAATTGAAAATCTACTGGTGCGGTAGGCATGTGCTGATTACAGGGGTTAGTGGTATAAAAACAAGAAGTAATG
>CAIQND010000928.1 GCA_903873045.1 uncultured Methylococcaceae bacterium
CCTATTCTGGCAATCTGAACACCTATTCTGGAAAATCCAGAAAAGTGTTCAGCTTGAAACCAGAATCAGTGTTCAGCTTGTTTCAGAATAGGTGTTCAGATTGGAGCAGAATGGGTGTTCAGGTTGAGCCAGAATATGCAAATCTGATGCCAATAAATTTTTTCTAATGAGAGATGCTACCAACAACTGCCTGGGATTAAAAAGATGATGCCAATGTGTCCAGCCTCTTTCACGATAAAGACGTTCTGTTTCGACACCTTTTTCAATCACCATATCAGCGATAAAGCCATTTTCCTGCCAATCAGAAAGATGAGAGCCAACAAAATCAATCACTTTTTGTTCCCGTTTTAAGTCGTCAGCGGTAACTGAGCGGAATTGATAGTCAAATTTCTTCGATACCTTAGACTTCTGTTTCATCCACTGTACACAGTAAAGCCGTTCTTGAAAAATATCATCTGGTCGTGGAATAAAATCTGATTTCTCCCATAGCCGTAAGCCGTTTTTATTGTCTTTACCGTCTTTGTAATCGCCGCGAATGTTATTGATACTGACTCGATAAATCGTTTTACCATCGGGTGAATGGACGATATCCCTATCCTGCAATGTCCCAATCTTTGCTTTTTCCACTTCAGTATCAGTAGCAACATGTACTATTTCAATGTCATAACGTTTTTCGGTGGGCACTGGAATAAGTCGAGCGACCATCTTGTAACCTTTACTGATAATTAAGCTTGGTAAGAGAGGAACTTTCCAGCCACTTTCAGGACATTCAATTTCAAGGCAATACAGAAATACTTTTGCTAGCCAGCCATTGCCATCAGTTTCCACTTCCAGAGCATCCATTTCTGATTGCACTTGTTTGGCGAGTTTCTTCTGAGCAGTGTCTATTTCAATCCGTTTTTCGGCATTGGCTCCGACAATGTTAAAACCACCCCATGTCAACATACAGGCAATGGGATTTAGGTCTGAAGCATAAACATCACAACCCAACCGTGCCGCTTCAAAGGGAATTTGACCGCTACCACTAAATACATCGGCCACACACGTGGACGGTGACCAAAACGGGCAATGCCAATTTGCTCAACCAGCTCAGGGAACGAATAAGCCGTGGTGCCAAGATGCGCATTGACTCTGGCCCAAACGTGGGTAAAAAGCGCATCGCCACATTCCTCAGGGCGAGATGATGCTCTAACCCATTCGTTATAAGGTGCCTTATTCTCGACCTCTTGTTCTTGTGCCAGAAAAAAACGACTGGCCTTGTCATTTTTATGCTCAAGCCGAAGTTCAAGGGATCGTCTATCCATACCCATCAGCATTTCAAAGATTTCAAGATCTTTAAGCGGACTGTCTGTTGCAGGAAGCAATGCACCCAATATACAAGCTTTATTAAGAATTAGCGGCTTACGACCTTTCCAATAACTGCCCAAGGCAGTCAGTGTTTTACCTGAACCTGCCATTTGTTCCTTAAAACTTTCTGCTGAAATCTTTTGAACGGGAAACAAATGTTCAATTAACGCGGGTTTGTCTTGCTATTCAAAGGGTTTAAGCATGGGTTTATATTTCCTTGGTTTCAACAAAACCAATTTTCAATAGCTAAATCAGTAAAGTTTTTAAAATCATCCACGTTGCGCGTGACTAAAATCAAGTTGTTTGTTTTTGCAATCGCTGCGATTTGGGCATCGACAAAAGGCGGTGTTTTACCGAGTTGCTGCAAATGTGCGGCTGTTTCACCCTGCCATTTTGCAGCTGCTTCGGTATGGGTAAAATTGGAAACTTAACCAAAACGGATTCAAGGTAATCATTTGTTTTCAATCGTTTTTTAGAATCTGGTAATAACGCAACACCACGCACCAATTCATAAACCACAAATGCAGCAATGGCGATTTGTGCATGATAACGTTCTATATTTTCAATGACCTGCTTATTGGGTATCGCTTTTAACGGTTCTGAGATGGTATTGGTATCCAGTAAATAAACCAAACTCATAATCTAAAGTCTCTATCGGCATCTGTTTTTCTATTTTCTTCAAAAATGCTTGTATCGATATCAATGTCTGCGGCTTGATATTTATTCAGAAACGCTTTTAAAGCGACACCGGCATCACTATTATTTGCGTTAATTCGTAAATAATCGCACATTGCCCGCCCAGCGGGAATATTTTCGGGCAACTGAATATGTAGTTGATGATCGACAGGAATGTCGGTTTCTATTTCATAATAGGCTTGCATGGTTATGTCTCATTGGATTTTATGGGCTATTTTAATCGGTGAATAGCAGGGTATAATACTTCAAAAGCATAATCTGAGTCTGTATGAAAGTTTTTAAATATCGTCTATTTGAGAAATGGGCTACAAAACAGGGCATAAGCGATGATGACCTGAGAAAAGCCATTCTTGAAATAGAAAACGGACTGTGTGATGCAAGTTTAGGTGGCAATGTTTATAAAAAACGTATCAGCAGATTAGGGCAAGGAAAACGCAGCGCATACAGAACTATACTTTTAATGAAACAGGGTGATAAAGTTATTTTTGCCCACGGCTTTGCCAAAGGCGAAAAAGATAATATCACAAAAAATGAACTTGAAAGCTTTAAGATAATGGCAGAAGCCTTTCTTAATTTAACTGATGCGCAAATCAACACATTGATTAACAATAAAAATTTAATTGAGATTTCAAATGACTAATATTCAAAACACGCTCGGTGAAATGGCAAAAGACCTTTATTCAGTTGGTGCGATTGATAAAACGACATTAAGACAGTTCGACACCCATTCATTGCCCCCTGTTCCTGACTATACCGCCAGTCAAATTGCCAGTCTTAGACACAAACTCGGTTTAAGCCAGAGCGTTTTTGCCGCTTATTTAAATGTATCAGATCGGGCGGTAAAAAAATGGGAACAGGGCGAAACCAGACCAATGGGCGCGACGCTTAAATTGTTGTCAATCGTTGAAAGAAAAGGGCTTGATGTGGTCGCCAACTAAATCATCGTCGATTCATACCGGCTAATTCTTCAAGCAATTCAGCTTTCGTCATATTCATAACAGGCACTTCACTTTTTTTGCATTCCGCGATAAAAGCATAAATATCCATTGCAGCTAATTCTGCTGCTTTTGATAGCGTGACTTTTGCATTTTTAAATAACCATAGCGCATAGCTAAGGCGTATGTCGTGCTCAATTTCATTTACAGGTTGTAAAGCCACAAATTCATTGGGAATGTCGATTTCTATTTCATAATAGGCTTGCATGATCGGTTTCCTTAAAAATTAGGGCTATCCACTTAAGGCGGGACATTTTTTGTAGGGGCAGGCTTTACGTCTGCCCTTTAATGCCACGATGTTAGCAGGGCAACCGCAAGGGATTGCCCCTACAAAACAATGATATTGTTACATAAAATGGCTATCCACGTA
>CAIQND010000929.1 GCA_903873045.1 uncultured Methylococcaceae bacterium
GGGTGATGAGGTTTTAAACTTTCATGCGTCTTTATTTCAACCGGCGCTACTAACTCGGTCGGTTATTCAACCGGTAGCACTTCAATATCAGGGGTTAGCCAAACAACAAGCTCCGTTTATTGGTGAGGATGATTTTCTTCCACATTTAATAAAGATGTTAAGTATGGATAAAATTGAAGTGCGTGTTTGTTTTCTGCCGGTGCTTAAAAGTGCTGGCCGTGATCGGCATTCGGTGAGTACAGAAGCCAATGAAATGATAGCCCGGGAAATTTCCAGAGCTTTGGGCGCGAATAATCAGCCTGTCAAATTATCCAATCAGTAATAAAGCCGTCGCGTTGGCGATAGCATAATTCCATAAATAAACGCTACCGGTCGGGGTTTGTAAATGCCGATTGGTAGCATTTTCAAGGGCTTAAAGATTTCCCTTAGCTAATAATATCCATACCAAGCTGCCCTAAGCTTGTGGCCAACTTGACCCTGGCTGTTTGCCAGAGGGTAATCGCGAGTAACTTTTGCTGATGAGCACTGGCTAGATCGCTTTGTGCCTTGAGCAATTCCAAGATGTTCCCCACTCCGGCTTTGTATCGCCCCTGCGCTACCTCGAATGATTGCAATGCACTTATTATTAGGGTATTACTGGCTTTTAGGTTTTCTGCCCCTGTGCGAAGAGCTTGATAGCTCTTCCAAACGTCTAAAGCAACTTGTTGCTCTGTGTTTGCCAATTCAGCTTGTTTGCTTTCAACCTGGGCATCTGCCTCAGACTCTTTGTAATGTCTCCCGAAGCCTTCAAATAAAGGGATGTCCACTTGCAATCCAATTCTCTGACTATTCACTGCTTGATTAGAAGTACCTTGGTTGTTGATGGGGGTCGCGTTAGTGTGGAAATAATCTTCCGATGCCGTCAATGAAAGCGTTGGCCTGCCTGCTGCGGTAATGCCCTCTTTTTTAGCTTGGGTCGCTTTTACCTGAGCCTGTGCTGCGAGTATCTTTGGATGATTGCGCACGGCTTGCTCAATCAAACCCTCCACCGCCTGCTGAAATAAAGCTTCGTCGGCTGCCTCTTCGGTAATAACGGTGATGTTCAGCGCACTATCCGGGCGCAATCCCATTAAAATACTTAAACTGCCCATCGTACTCTGCACGTCCCCTTCTGTCTGCACACGTTTCGAGACGGCCTGCGCATGGGCGGTTTGCGCTTGCAACTTGTCCGCCACAGTACCGACACCGGCGGTATATTTAGCCTCTGCCGCATTAAAGCTTTTTTCTGCGGCCTGCTCAGATTCACGGTTGGCAGATAGTAACGCTTGCGCGGCCTGTGCCTCATAAAAGGCCTGCGCGGTATTGAGAAAAGCAGTTTGCAAGACATCATCCTGGCTAGCATTGGCGGCATTTAGCAATTGTCGGGCGGATTCCAAGTTGGCGGCACGCAGACCAAAATCGTAGAGCACCCAGTTAAGGTTCAGACTGCCCTCTAGTTCAGCAGGGCTCACATCAGTACTGTATTCAGAGTGACCGGGGAACGTACTGCGCTTAGCGGCCTTGTTAGCGGTACCCCGCGCATTCAGGGTGGGCAAGTAGGCAGACCAGCCGGTTCCCACTGCTGCCGCCTGCGCCTTGACGTTGGCCCAGGCCAATCGGGTTTGTGGGTTATGGCATAGCACTCGCTCTACTGCATCGAGCAAAGTCAACGGGGAGGGCGGCGAGTCGGCAAATTGACAGGGTGTCGCCAGCGCGTTTTTGGCGGGCGTTGCCGATACCTCACTCAGCGTATCGAAAGGGTCAGCGAGCAAATCGTAGGCTTGGCTCGGCGGTGAGCTAATACAGAGCCAGAGCAGGAAGCACCGAATAGTTTTAAGCATCGCTGACCTCCGGTTCCAAAACAGACGACACAGCCGCTACATTCTGAGTGTAGGGATTGCCGGACATTGCAACGTCTTGCACCACTTTGCCGCCCGACAGCATAATGGCACGGTCGGCGGTGCCAATGGTTTCAGGTCGATGGGCGACGATCACCCGCGTCATCTGTAAAGTCTTTATCGCCGCATTAACCAAATACTCCCGTTCGATGTCCAAATGACTGGTCGCCTCGTCCAAGAACAAAATCTTGGGACGCTTGTAGAGTGCCCTCGCCAGTAAGACACGCTGCTTTTGCCCGCCGGACAGCACCGTGCCCATGTCGCCGACCAGGGTGTTATAAGCCATTGGCATGGTCGCAATATCTTGATGAATGGCAGCTAATTGCGCACATTGTTCTATCCATTGTTGATCGGCTTGCGGATCAAAGAAACTGATGTTATCGGCGATGGAACCGGCAAACAACACATCGTCCTGCAACACCGTACCCACCATTTGCCGTAAGGCATCCAGTCCTACTTGATTGACGTTGATGCCGCCGATTAACACCTCGCCCTCACTCGGTGGCAAAATACCCAACAAAACATTAATCAGTGTGGTTTTACCGCCACCCGAAGGGCCGATGATGGCCACCGATTCCCCGGCTTCGATCTTTATATCTACGCCATCCAATACGTAAGGCTCCTGCTCCGCATAGCGATAGCGCAAGCCTCGGACTTCCAGCGTTGGCGCTAAGGGGGTATCGACTTCACTGACCAGTCGGGCGTGGGTCACTTCCGGCTCGTGCAGGACGATGTCGGCCAAACGTTCACCTTGCAATTGCAGCATTTTCACTTCAACAAACTTGTCGATCAGCGAGGCGACCCGACCGTCAAACTGGCCTTTATAGGCATTAAACGCCATCAATACACCGACGGTAAAATTGCCGTCCATGACCAGCTTGGCACCGAACCAAATGATGATAATGTTTTCCAAGCCAAACAGCACGCCGTTCAGGGTATGGAACAACAGGGTGAGTTTTTGGGTGCGCAAGTCAGCGTTAATCTGATCCACCAACAAAGCCAACCAACTGGAACGGCGGTCGTCCTGGCGCTGAAACAGCTTGATGGTCTTAACTCCGCGTACCGTCTCCAGAAAATGGCTTTGTTGCTTGGCAGCGTGGATAATTTGCTCTTCGGTGGCGTGGCGTAACGGCATAAACCAAATCCAGCGCCCGATGCCGTATAAGACCATTGCACCCACTGCGATACAAGCCAGTTTGGGGCTATAGACAAACATCAACACCAGTGTTACCACTGTCATCAAGCCATCAAGAATCGCTTCCAGAAAAGACGTCGTTAGTGTGTGTTGGATAACGTCGATGGCCCCGAAGCGCGACACCACATCCCCCAAATGCCGCTTCTCAAAATAATTGACCGGCAAGCTCAGTAAATGGGTGAACACATTCGCCCGCCATTGCACATTCAACGTGGTGCCCATGTACATCATCACCCAGCCACGTAACGCGCCGACTGCCTGTTGCATAAGCATTAACAAGCCAAAGCCCAGCGCCAGTGTCGTTAACAAATCGACATCTGCCGACACCAATACATTGTCGATGACCCACTGCATATAAAACGGACTGACCAAGGCAAACACCTCTAAAGCCAAGGCCAGCAGCAGGATTTGCCCAAACGACCGGTACAAACCCGTGACCCGTCCGATCAAACCGCGCAGTTTTACGGTCTGCTTTTGTTCAACCGGCTTAAAACCAGGGTTCGGCCATAGCTCCAACGCTACGCCGGTAAAGGATTTTGATACCTCGTCCAAGGACAATTTGCGGATACCAAACGCTGGATCATAGATGGTTGCTGAACGAGTGCCAACGTCTTGCAACACGACGAAATGGCTAAAATTCCAATGCAGTATGCAAGGCAGTTTCAATTGTCCCAGGTGTTGAAGATCCAGCTTTAAAGGCCGGGTCGATAACTCCAGTTGCTGGGCAATGCGGATCAATGTCCCCAGTGTTGACCCTTTTAGCGACACCGGAAACCGGCGTCTTAATGTCGCCAAATCCGTGCGGTAGCCATGAAAACCGGCCACCATGCACAGGCAGGCCAAACCGCATTCGGCGGCCTCGGTTTGCAAAACCAACGTAAGCTTGTGGCCGAAGCCGAAAGAAAGTCGATTTAACATGATTATAGTTTTCCTGATAAGCTGTAGAGAGGTTCAAGTACCCACTCGTAGAGGTGGCGTTTTTCCTGTAACACATCGGCATCCAACAACATACCGGCTTGCAGGGACTGAGGTTTGCCATAAGCATTAACCGTTTGCGCGGCCAGCTTGACGGTGACGCGGTATAAGGATTCGCTGGCATTGCCGCCTTGTGGATTAGGCAGGCCGTTTAGCTCATTGGTAGGCAGCGTCGTTTTGGCGACCGTCTCGACAGTACCTTGTTGATGACCGAATTTTTGATAAGGATAGGCTTGATAACGGATCAATACCTTATCGCCCGGCCTTACAAAGCCAATGGCACGGCTGGGGGCGTACAAATCGGCACGCAAACTTGCACCTAATGGCACGATGCTAACCAAGGGCCGACTGCCATCTACCGACTGACCCACTTCAGCGATCACCGCCGTGGCGGTACCGGCTTGCGGAGCAGTAATCACCAAGCGCCGCTTGGCTTCGCTCTCGGTCAGTTCTTGACCGGTACTGCTTAACAAACGCTCAATCTGGGCAATTTGATTCTGGCCTTTTAACGACAGCCCCGCCAATTCGGTTTGCTGCACCGACAGCTCCCGACCTATGCTGATGCGGTCGCGCTCCAGGGTTTGTAAACGGGCTTTTTGATCCAGCAACTCTTCCTGTTTCTGTTGCCGTTGTTCTTTAGAGATATAGTCTTTATCCAACAAGCCCTGATAGCGGCTTACGGTTTCTTCGGACAGCTGCACCCGGCTTTGTTGTCCTTCAATTTGGCTGGTAAGTTGGTTTAGTTCATTCTTCAGCGCATCAATTTTCTTGACTAAGCCCCCCCGTTCTTCCTGTTGCAGGCTACGGGTCTTTTGCATTTCATCGCGTAAGCTGGCTTGACGCAGTTCGACCTGAGTGCTGATGGAGGCCTGGGTATCACCCAAACGGCTGCTTTGGCGCTCGCTGGATAATATATAAAGTGTGTCACCGGCCTTGACCGCTTGGCCTTCGGTGACTTGTTTTTCAAGGACGATGCCAGGTTGTGGCACATAGATTTTAAGCAGACCGGTGTCGGGGGTCAGCTGGCCTATGACGGTGCTGCGTTTGGTGTAAGTGCCCCCCATTAAAAACGCACAGACTATACCGGCTATAGCCAAGGCGAATAGGGTTAAAAAGGTGAAGGAGACCGGACGAATCAAGACAATTTCACCCAGCCATTTGGGTTGTTGGGAGGTGATAGCTTGTTGTCGGAATAATGCCATTTTATTGATCTCTTAAGGTGTGTTTACACTAACGACTATTCAATTGCTGAATTCTTTGCAAAGCTAAAAATAACTAGAGGCGTAAACTCTGATTAGTTGCAAGATTAGACCTGTCAGGTTTTTAAAACAGGACAGGTCTAATGAAGATTATTTGTACTTAATGATCGTTATATTTAAGTATTAATAAGGTCTTGATGTGCCCTGTGTTGAGGAAGCCACAGCGGCAATGGGGTGCATCCACGGCCACGGCCACTTCCATAAAAGATAGTCCAAATAAGTTGATGAAACTCCACCCGATATTTCATTAACCTCCTTATTGGTAACCACTTGCATGCTGTTCACTTCATTAATTTCTTCGTCTGTAAAAACACGCATCTTAGTTGTTGATATAGCTTTCATTTTGTTACCTCTTCTCTAATTAACTATCAAATTAAAAAGCTGTAAGGTCAGACTTAATCACCATACAAGCTTATTTAGGAAAAATTATTTTATGTTTAAAATCAACATTAAGTAGTTATTCATAAGTCTTTTAACATTTTTATCGCTACAGCCCAGCAAAAACAGATGATCATTGTTAAAAGACTTTTGAACGATTACTTATCATGCATCTTAATGGTGGTGACGGGGTAAATACCCTGTCACGCACAAAAGGATAAATTAATTATCAACTACTGATGCAAAGGCTCTCTAAGGTGAGCGCATAAAAAATCAAATATCGGGCAACCAAATTAGTTGCCCGATAGGACTACATCTATCTATTCTGTCGCAAATATTGCGACCTGTACGATTAGCCTAAGCAGCCTTCTTTGCCACCCACGTAAGCGGAAGCGTACGATGCTCTACCCACTGAACTGTTGCGTTGTTAATCGTGACAGCGTTTAATGCGGTCAACGCATAAGAGCCATTTTTAGA
>CAIQND010000930.1 GCA_903873045.1 uncultured Methylococcaceae bacterium
AGACGCGATAAATCGCGTCTCTACGGAGATTAATTTATGGTTGATAGGTATAAGGTGATTTCTGCGAAAGAACTTACCCATTAGACGAATCCAATCGCTTGCTTGATTGGGAAAATCCTACTTTTAATGGGTAAAATATTTTCCGGAAATCACCTTATTATTCGTATGGCTCCAAACTTCATATATGGAAATTTAATTTCTGAAAGACTATAAACAACCGATTGAATGGCTGAGTTTTTTCTAGGCATCCTACAGTATTTGCAAATATCCTATTAAACAGCCATAATCCGGTATTATTTTTGTCACCATGATATTTAAAATAATAAACAGCGGCTATCGTAAGTATTCAGTCCCCCTCTTTGAAAAAAAGGGGTTAGGGGAGATTTTATTAGATAAATCCCCCTCAATCCCCCTTTTTCAAAGGGGGAGGTGAATAATTACCGGCTATCAGCTTAATACGGGACAGACCTGGCAGGTTTTATAAACCTGCCAAGTCTAACATCGGTATTTTTGTTCTGACTAAAGTGGGTAGCCTAAATAGCCTCTATGTGGTTGCTTAGCTGGCGCGAATGTTAGCTATAGCCTTTCAGAAATTAAATTTCCATTACATGAAGTTTTGAACCCAGACGGATAATAACCCTTAATCCCTTAAAGGGATGGTATCCAATACCGTTAAGTTAAGCGCCTCTTGGCAAGATAAACCGTTGGCTGAGCGGAGCCGAAGCCAGCAAAATCGCTTCGACTCCGCTCAGCGAACGGCTTAACTTAACGACATTGGATGGTATCTGTTATAGAGTGGCTTAGAAGTAAAGCAACATAAAGCCCCCTCTCCCTCCGGGAGAGGGCTGGGGTGAGGGTGATCGAATGTCGCTTTACTTCTACATGGCTCTATAGTATCGAAATTATTTATCTGAAAATCTATAGAGTGAGGCTTTTTTGTTGAATGTAGTAACCCGTTTATTTACTGTCGTATTATTTTTATGTGCTTGCATCAATACAGCACAATCCATTGAAGTCACTGCAACGGATGAAAAAATAAATCCGCTGGCCGCGCTTGAATTTATTGAAGATAAGCAAAGTTCTTTAACGCTGGACGATGTCAGTAACGGTTCATCTGCCAGTGCTTTTAAAAAAGTGCAGATAACCGGCAAAGATATTAATTTGGGTTTTTCGACGGCCAGTTTTTGGTTTCGCATACCTTTGCAGCGTACGGTTAATGCGCCACAATCCTGGTTTTTTGAAATAGCCTTCTTTTATTTAGACCATATTGAATTTTATGCACCCGGAAAGCCGCCGGTGATAACGGGCAGCACTTATCCATTCAGCAGCCGACCTGTGTTTAACCGCTTTTATGTATTTCCGCTGGACTTAAACACAGCGCCTCAGTATTTTTATTTTAAAGTCCGTACCTCCAGCACCTTAATCCTGCCTGTCACTATTTGGCAACCACGAGCCTTTTCAATAGCATCGCAAAAAAGTTACTTTATTCTGGCGCTTTATTATGGTGGGTTATGGGTGCTGGTTATTTACAACCTGCTCTTGTTTATCTCATTACGGGATAAAAACTATCTTTTTTATTCGCTTTACGCACTTAATATCAGCATGGGTTCGCTAGTCAGAGCAGGTCTTGGCAATCAATTTTTATGGCCCGATTTAATAGCCTGGGATCAGGTTGCTCGTCATGTGTATTACAGTATGGCGGGGGTCTTTGTTATTTTGTTTTCTCAGGGTTACTTAAAAACCCAACGCTATATGCCAAAAACCCATAACTTCTTAACGATTGTCGGCGCTATTTATATTCTGATCACATTATTGCTAACGATCCCCCTTTCCTTGCCTATAACGATACCTATATCCATTTTGTCCCGGATCTTAATGCTGATATCCATTACGGTTGGCATCACTCTAATATACGCCCCCATTAAGCTATTATTTTTAGGTCATAAGGGTGTAGGACTCTTTTTGCTGGGCTGTAGCATTTTATGGTTCGGGGTTATTATCGCCTCTCTGCGTGATTTTGGCTTGATACCCACCAATGCTTATACTGCCGATGCCTTTCGTATAGGTACAGGATTAGAAATGTTAATATTTGCTTTTGCCCTTGCCAATAGGGTGCATACTGAAAAACAGTTGAAGGAACAAGCACAGCATGAAACACTGGAGATAAAGCAAGCATTAATCGATACGTTAACGCATTCAGAGCAAAACCTGGAACATCAGGTTAAGTTAAGAACAGAACAATTAGAGGCATCATTGTCTAATGAGAAGCAACTTCTCGATCAATACATTCGCTTTGGCGCGTTAATTTCTCATGAATTTCGTAACCAGTTCGGTATTATCCAAAGTCAATTATCATTGCTTATAAAAGAGTATGAGATGGGTATTAACAAGCTGGATAGCCGCTTGCCCATTATTAAAAATACCACGCACCGATTGATGTCATTGTTTGAGAAATGGTTACAAAATGGCCGATTTAATAAAGGCCTTAATGAAGCAAACCGGCAGCATTTTGCTTTAGGCACCTGGTTAACTGATATTGCTGATAACTATGTAAAGCTTCAACAGAAGCATCGCTTTGAATTACGCTTGAGCCCAACGATTGATACCTTGTTGGCGGATAAATCATTATTAACGCTGGTGATACAAAATTTGCTTGATAATGCCTGTAAATATTCAGGGTCAAGTGAATTAATTATCATTGAAACCCGCTCAAAAACCGGCATGACCACCGGCATTGCCGTCATTGATCAAGGCGTGGGAATCGCATTGGAACATCAGGACATGATTTTTTCAGATTATTATCGGGTTAACCCTGAAACGACGATACAAGGCATGGGACTCGGCTTAAGCCTCGTTCAGCGCATCATACAACTGCATGGCGGAACGGTTGAGCTGAATAGCTCACTCGGTTCTGGCAGTTGCTTTTGTGTTTGGCTTAAAAATACATAAGGCGATATCCAAGAATGAATCATGCCGAAATTGTCGGGCGCAAAGAGACGCGCCCGATCGACATGTCTTTAAATATATCTGATAGTTGTTGGGCATCAATAGCCAGATCAAACCAACGCTCAATGGTTTCCACCGAGGCATTAGAAATCGAACGAGTTATATCAGCCAAAGCGCTTGGACAATAATCTTTGCAAAGCCAGCACTTCGCCTTCTTGTTTACCTTTTAGCTCGCCTTCTGCTATATAGGCCAGCGCCCATTGTTCCAGTCTATCTGCCAACATGACTTTTATCTCCTGTAAATCGTCTACTTGGGGCAATAAGACGGTACCTATCAGCCCCAAACCGGCGTTTCCAATAAGATCAGTTCTTTTAAAACGATGGATGAGGAGCGTCAGGGTCGTGAAGAGGCTGTAGATGCTCAACTCCACGTTTTTCGGGCAATGCTGCCCATCTGGCTAAAGCAATTGTCCACCTTGTCCGATCCTCGCCAAGCTAAAAAAATAAAGCACAAACTGGCTGTCGTGTTGCTGTTTGGCCTGCTGTGTTTTATTTTTCAAATGAGCCCCCCCGTCGACAGGCGAATAAACAGATGAGTAACGCCTGTTTTCGTGAAACGTTGCAGAGCTTGTTTCCTGAGCTAGAATCCATGCCTCATGCCGACACCTTGGGTCGTGTTTTAGAAACAGTGTTTTATTAACGATGAATGCTAAAAATCACTCATCATCTCTTTTTACGTCAATGATAATTTCTCCGGTATTATCTTCGGATAATATAAACAGAATGGGTGCGCAACAAACCGCACAGTCTTCGTAATATTGCTGCGAACCCGCTGAGGTATCGATTAATACATCCAGTGCTTCGCCGCAATAAGGGCAATAAATGATGATTTCGTCCAAATCTTGCATAAGTTAAACCTTTCTGAGTAGGGCATCCAGCCA
>CAIQND010000931.1 GCA_903873045.1 uncultured Methylococcaceae bacterium
AACATTATTTTTTGACTTACAAGCATCTTCCCAGTGAAAAGAGTATTTGCGAAATAACCAATGTTTATGGGCGTGAAGAAGCTCATGAAGTGATTAGGCGTTCCATGAAAGATTATCAAAACCATTTTGGTTGCGAGGAAACTTCTATTTAGGCCGTATGTAGAAAATAACCCTCCACAGTATCCGCCTGGTTCCCACGCTCCAGCGTTCGTCGTTTTATACAGAAGTATGTGAGGACACCCAAAGCTCGTTATTATTCCTGCCGGGATTGGGAATGCGCTTACAATGGAGGTCAGGCTTTGCCTGACAGTCAGGCAGAGCATGACCTCCACGAGTTGCATAGGCTCCCGAACTCCGGCTGGAGTAAAACAGCTTTAGCTGTTTTTACAGGCAATAGCTGAAGCGATTGCACTCCGTTTTTTAAACAACTTTCGTTTAACAGTGGGCAGTGACGCCGGAGCATGGGAATGATAGGAGTGATGTCGTGTTTGGGATTATAAGGTTTTAAGATATTCCAGGGTCATAAACAATGCCGCGATTGAGCGGGCTTCAGTACAGGTGCCTGTGGCAAGTAACGCATTGATATTGTTTATTTTCCAGGGAATCACCTCGAGTTCTTCCGGTTCATCGCCGGCCAGTTTTTCTGCATACAAATCCTGAGCGATGACTATTTCTGTAATATGTTCCAAATAAGAGGGTGCCAAAGAGAAAGAACTCAAGTGATGCAGCTTTCGGGCACCAAAACCGATTTCCTCTTTAAGCTCCCTGTTGGCGGCTTCTAAAAATGATTCACCGGCATCGGTCTTGCCTTTGGGTAAGCCTATTTCATAACGGTGTACACCGGCAGAATATTCTCTAATCAATAACACCGTTTCACTATCCAGCATAGGTACAATCAATACAGCGCCACCGGGATTACCGCGAGCCAGGCGTTCGTAATTGCGCAGTTCGCCATTGCTAAATTGTATATCCAGCGATTCTATGCGGAATAAACGACTTTTAGCGATAGTCGTTTTGTTTAGAATGATCGGTTTGTCAGACATTGTGCTATTTTAAGTGGTAATTATTTTCGACAAATATAACCCACTATGATGATTGATTGGAAAAAAATTGATACAGTTTTACTGGATATGGATGGCACCCTACTGGATTTGAACTTTGATAATCACTTCTGGAAAGAGTTTGTACCGTTAAAATACGCTCAGCAAAAAGACTTAAGCCTAGACGCTGCAAAACAGGCCTTAGAGCCGCAGTTTAAAAGCATGGAAGGGACGCTGGAATGGTATTGTCTGGATTACTGGAGTGAAGTTTTACAGTTGGATATTGCCGGCTTAAAAGCTGAAATTTCCGGCTTAATTGCCGTATTACCGCACGTCATAGAATTTTTGGAAAAACTTCAGCAATCCTCACAGCGGGTTTTGCTGGTTACCAATGCACATCGAGACAGTTTGGGTTTAAAAATGGAAAAAACCTGTTTACAGCCATTTTTTGATGACATTATCAGTTCGCATGACTTGGGCTTTGCTAAAGAAAATACCGATTTTTGGCCACTTTTACAGCAACAGCAAGCCTTTGATAAAAGTACCACCTTATTGATTGATGACAGCCTCGCTGTATTAAATTCAGCCAGACAGTTTGGTATAGCGCATTTAATTTCGGTCAGTAAACCCGATAGTCGGCAGCCTAAAAAAACCGTCATTGACTATCGGGCTATTGAAGATTTTCGTGAGCTTATGATCGGGCTTTAGGTTTAGGGTTTCTGTCAGGGTTGGGACGCTTGCCTTGATACTCGGTTTTAGGTTTTTGCGGTCTTTTTTTCGGCGTTACAATCTCGGCTAAGAGATTGCCTGTGATGGCTTTAACTGGGATTTTTTGACCAATAAAATCTTCAATATCCGGCATTGAATAGGCATAATGTTCACAGATAAAACTGATAGCCTCGCCGCTGGCACCAAAACGAGCAGTTCTGCCGATTCTATGGACATAATCTTCTGCATCTTGCGGTAAATCATAATTGATAACATGGGACACGTCAGGAATATGAAGACCTCTGGCGGCAACATCCGTGGCAATTAACAGAGTAATTCGGTTTTCCTGAAAGTCATTCAACAATTGCTGGCGTTTATCTTGCGGTACATCACCACTGAGGGCGGCGGTTTTATAGCCATTGGCGTTCAGCGTGTCATCCAGTTGTTCAGCGCAGCGTTTGGTATTAACAAAAATGATGCTGCGTTGTGGCTGGTAATGATTTAATAAACCGATCAATAAGGGGATTTTTTGTTCATTAGCCGGACAATACGCGCTTTGCTGTATGGCTTTCGAGGTAACTTCTTCAGTTTCTATACGAATCAACACCGGATTATTCATGTGTTCATAAGCCAGTTCAGTCACTTTGTAAGATAACGTCGCTGAAAACAGCATGTTTAAGCGCAGTTCAGGCGCTGACATACGCCGTAATAAATAA
>CAIQND010000932.1 GCA_903873045.1 uncultured Methylococcaceae bacterium
CATTAACCGTCATCAGCAACAGGCGGTTATTGAAAAATTCAAATTAAGCCGTCATTTTGTAGGTCGGGTTAGCGATAGCGTAACCCGACAAACCGCTAACCCAACCTACCAGTCATCAACAAAGATATTGGCCTTATGTCCCGGCGCAGAATACGGCGAGGCAAAACGCTGGCCGGCAAGCCATTACGCACAAGTGGCGCGGGATAAAATTGCGGACGGTTGGCAGGTTTGGCTATTCGGTTCTGATAAAGATAAAACCGCCGCTGCACAAATTAACAGCGAAGTTTCCGGACAGTGTCTTGATTTTACGGGTCGAACGTCTTTGGCTGAAGCGGTGGATTTATTGTCACTGGTTAATGCCGTAGTGACCAATGATTCAGGTTTGATGCATGTTGCCGCCGCCTTGGACAAAAAAATCATCGCCCTTTATGGCTCATCCGATCCCGGTTTTACGCCGCCACTTAATGCCAAGGCTCACGTCATTTCTTTACATCTGGATTGCTCCCCCTGTTTTAAACGTGAATGTCCCTTGGGTCACACCCGCTGTTTGACGGAGATAAAACCGGAACAAGTGCTTGATATTATTTAACAAACGTAAGGTTAATTTTTGAAAATCGCCATCGTTAAACTCTCGGCTTTGGGTGATATTGTTCATGCCATGGTTGCGCTTCAGTATATTAAAGCCGCTTTTCCGGCTATTCAAATTGACTGGATTGTTGAAGAACGTTTTGCTGACGTTTTAAAAAATAATCCGGATATCAATAATATCTTAACGGTTAACCTGAAAGCATTAAAAACCAATAAGGCCGTTATTTTTCAACAGATTAAAGCCATTCGCAACTTTGCCTTAAATAACTATGACCTGGTTATTGATGCGCAAGGACTGATTAAATCGGCGATTATCGCCAAGTTGCTCGGCAAGCGTCTCGCCGGATATGATGCGGATTCAATCCGCGAAAAAGCCGCCTCCTGGTTTTATGATGTCAAAGTGGCTTGTGCGTTTGACGACAATACCATTGATAGAAATGCGCTGGTTTTATCCAGTCCGTTAGGCATCACTATAACCACCGAGCAGATACTTAACAAAAAACCGTTCCTGTTTTTTGCCAATGAAGATCCGCAAATTTACCCTTTTTTGCAAAAGAACCGGAAAAATATTGTTCTGGTGATCGGCTCAACCTGGGACAGCAGAAACTATCCGGCTGACAAATTTGTAAAAATAGCACAGGCGTTACAGCAAAACTGTCTGGTCGTTTGGGGCAGCGAGGACGAGCGAGAAAAAGCCGACTGGATGGCTGCGCAATCAGGCACTCTGCAAGTCATGCCCCGACTGGATTTAAACAGCTTAAAAGCGCTGATTGCCCACTCCGATTTGTTGATTGGCAATGATACCGGCCCGACCCATCTTGCCTGGGGATTAAACAAACCCTCCATTACCCTTTTTGGCCCGACACCGGTTAGCCGGGTTTACCAGACCGACATCAACAAAGTCGTTAAATCGGCCTCCATTGTCAATCCGTTTAAATTGAATAAACAGGATTATTCAATTAATGAGATTGATGAAAACGAGATTATTGAACTGGCAAAAGCGTTGTTGAGTTGAACTCGATTTCCAGTCGGGTAGGGCGTTCTGTTCACGCCTTTTCCTTGGAAATCAGGGTAATCGGATTCTGGGATTGAAAGAAAAAATCGCAGGCTGTTTGTCATTCGAATTTGATGGTGAAATCAGTCGGTACTTGGATTATTCTAAGACTCGGAATTTAGTGCTGAAATTGGATTATTCGAAAGCAGATCGTGGCAATGACTGATGACGACAGATAGGCAACGGCGAAAACCTGCCCGCTATTTAAGATAAATCAACGACAGTATTAGAGCTGATAGCTGTCACTCATCAACCCCAAGATGTTTCGCATAATGATGTTATGTTCAATTTTGGGTAAAAAACCGTATTTCTACGGTTCTTTATGCTTCAAACTAGATAAATCGTGCCGAAATATCCAATTTTTACACCTGCTTTAGAAGCCGCAGGGCAAAAAAAAAGCCACCTCGGTAAGAGATGGCTTTGGTGTTGTGTCATTACCTCAAGCGTTGGTTATGTTGATGTAATGATTTTGATAAATTTAAGCTTGTGCCTTTTTGCGCATGGTCGCGCCCAAGCCAATCAGTCCAGATACAAACATCCAGATTGCAGCTGGAACAGGCACTGGTGAAGCGGTTCCAGCCATTTCGACACGAAGACCTGTTGGCTCGCCATCATTTTTAACGATAAAATCAAGCGTGTTTACGCCTGCAAGGTAATAGCTGCTAGCAATTGAGTTATCAATTGAAAAAGCAGTCCATGATGGATATTGGCTGGTATTTTGAAAGCCTAGATTGTGGCCGTTCAGGATAATATCAACGCCTAAGTTGTCTGTACTCCACTGCCCGCTTATGGCAGCCGTTCTTGAATTAAACCCCGTTAAGCTAAAGGTGGTTTGGTAATCAAAAAAAGCTATGGCTTGTGAGCCACTCTCGGGGATGATCCAAGCCGAAGTGCCGTTGTCGTCAAGCCACGGACCTACTATTGGGTATCCATAAGCTGAAGTGATGGCTTTAGTGCCGCCGACAGCTGTGTTGCCATAGGCTTGTAAATTACCGTACGATGGACTTATTTCTGTTATGCCATCGTATGCAGGGTTTCTGACCAATGCATAATGGCTGTCACTAGTACCATTAATAACAACAGAACCAGTGTTATCTACACCTGTGTTGTACAACGTGGTGATAGGGTTCGCTTGCACATTTGCATTAAAGGCCAATAAACCCAATGATATTACTGCTATTTTAGATTTAGAAAATTTTTTCATTTTATATATATTTCCTTACGACCTATTAAAAATTAAGATAATTTGCAATCCGGCTGACTTTTTAAAAAGCCCCGTGATTTTCCGTCCCCATTTCACAATAAGTTTGGCTTCATCTTTCCGTGAATCATGCTGACTTAAGGTAAAGTCATACATGGTGTTTTATGACTCTATAGCATAGCAAAACAACAAATCTACTTCAGTTGCTTTACGTGGATATTTATAGCAGATTTTTAATTTAAAACCATCACTTTCCATCACTTTTTTAGTGAATTTTCAATTTTTTAGGTTACAGTTTCATGAAATGTAATACATGTCACTTATTTTGTAAGCGCGAATGGGTAGAGGCGATAGCCAAGGGAAGAAAGAATAATAATGGGGTTAGGTCTTGTAAAATTATATTTTAATATGATAAAGCAAGACCTGCCCCCAATTTTCTGCTTTTCGTAAAAATATAACAAGAGAAAAAAAGAGAAAAAAAGGGGTCAAAAAAAAGAAAAAAAGGGGTCAGAAGGGGTCAGGTCTTGAGAAATAATATTAAAGCCAAGCCAAGGTCGGGCACATGCTTTTCGTGCCTGACATTTTCGCGTTAAAACGCACAAATGGCATTGAAGAAATCTCTTGATATTCTGATTTTGACCGTTGAATGTTGGGCAACGAAAAGATGTTGCTCAACCTACATGACTGCTAAGTAGTTATTCCTGTTGGTAATAAACAAGGTTGTTTAACCGGCCAATTTTGCACTTGCCAATCTATTCAAACTAACGCCTTGTTCTGCGGCCTGCATGGCTAAGGCACGATGCACTATGGGTGGAATGCGAACCCTGATTCACCACTATAGTTTTTCTCGGCCAGTGGCACCGGTATAGGTTCGTCATTGGCTTGCATATCAATGACGATATCCCCCACCATCTGCTGAATGCCTTTTAAGGCATCTTCTGTCGTAGGCGCAAGCCACGATAACGAGGGGAATTCGGTGCATAAGCCAATGTGTTCGTTATCTTCTGGAGACCAGGTAACCCGGTAGGTATAGTGACTAATGTTCATGTTTAGATTCCTTGTGATTCCAATTTAATTTAGTTGCGCCAACGGAGATGAATCTGAATATTGGAAATGAATCATTTTTACCGGTTAGTTATACAAGAGTAATTGAGCATCTACAACCTCAAATATTTACACTACTTATAAAATAAAGCTATAATAGACACTACAGGTGGTGTCACATAATGACAGAATTTAAAAAGTTATTTAAAGAACTTGAAGATTTAACAGGCAGTTCGAACACGTCATGTAAGAAATTCACAAGTTTATTAAAAGATCTTGGCTTTCAAATAGAAAGCTGTGGAAGTGCCTGACATAAGATAGCAAGGCACCCGGCTATTGATTTGGCCTTATATCCTAACTTTAATTGTGGGCATAATCAGGGTGCAGTCGTTAAGCGTGGATATATTAATACGTTATATAAATTTGTAACTCAGCATGAAGAGGCTATTAAGGAGCACTTAAAATGAATTTCGATCCTGAATCTTACACAATTACAATCCGCAAAGAAGAATGTTATGGTGAAATTCTTTATGTCGGTCGAGTAGCCGAGTTTCCTAATATCAATACATTTGAGGAAACCTTTGAAGAGGCGCGTGCGTTAATTTTGGATGCTATTCAAACGCTGAAAAAAATTGCTGATGAAACACAGGCAAATTTTCCATTTCCCTATCCCGCTCCATCAGATGAGTTCAGTGGTCGTGTTACTTTGCGCCTCCCAAGATCACTCCATGCAAAGGTTTCAAGAATTGCTTCTCAAGATGATGTGAGTGTCAATCAATTTTTGGTGACTGCTATTGCAAGCTATGTTGGAGAAGCTGATGGTATATCAAGAGTTGTCTCGGCAGCGGTAGCTTTGTTTGAACAGGTTGCTTCCAATGCAATGACCACTGTTGTTACTAATGTAGTGACCACTTGGAAGGCTGCTCAATTTATACAAAATAGTGTGACACCAACTATCGTGTCACAGCCATTTAATTTGTCGGGAAAATTAATTTTAACTTGTCCGGCAACAACGTAAATATTATATATCGAGGTATCTTATAATGGTTGAAACAACAAAGATCATTTATTCAAATAAAGAATTGGTAGTCATGATGCTGAAAGACCAAGGGATCCATGATGGCAATTGGGTATTGGCCGCTAATTTGACTTTTTCTGCAATGAACATTGGGCAGTTACCTGATGGCTCAGATGCGTCACCAGCTGGTGTTGTTGCTGTAAACGGTGTTCTTATAGAGCGCGTACCTGAGCCGCTGCCGTTTTCTGTAAATGCAGCTGAAGCTAATCCTAAACCTAAGAAAGCGGCATCCAAGAAATAAGCCATTTTGTTACAGGTTCGACGGGCTGCAATGGCGTGGCAGCCTTGAAGGAGTATTCGTTTTTTCGTTGAGTTCGTTAATCAATAGCTTTTTTGGTTAGGCTAAATTTTAATGTTTCAACAGTAAAATCCGAATACTCGAAAATGACAAGCCGTCTAAATGCCGTAACGATGCTGATAGTCTTTGATGGCATTAAGTTGATCGCTGGCATCCGCTGTTAAATAATCAATAATATTTGCCAGCGTAATGATGGCAATAACCGGCATGTTAAAACGCTCCTGGACTTCTTGAATAGCAGAACTGTCATTTTGTCCCTTTTCCTGTCTGTCCAAAGCAATCAAAACACCGGCGGGGATTGCGCCGGCATTTGTTATTATTTCTACCGATTCTCTGACGGATGTGCCCGCAGTAATCACGTCATCCAGAATAATAACTTTGCCTTGCAGTGGGGCGCCCACCAGACTGCCGCCTTCGCCATGATCTTTTGCTTCTTTTCGGTTGAAAGCAAAGGGAATGTCTTGATCCGTTATTTGGGCGTAGGCGATAGATGTCGCGCTGACCAGCGGGATGCCTTTGTAGGCCGGGCCATAAAGAATATCCGGTTTAATGTCGGATTGAATTAATGCCTGCGCATAAAAATGCCCCAACTTTCCCAGTTGAGCGCCGGTATTAAACAGGCCGGTATTGAAAAAATAAGGACTGGTGCGACCTGATTTTAACTGGAACTCGCCGAATTTTAATACGCCACAATCCAGTGCGTAGGCAATAAAGTCTTTTTGATAATCGAGCATGATAAGTTTAAAAGGTAAAAGTAATAAAAGCCTTCAGCAAAATCAAGGCATGAATTTTTCTAAAATGTTGTCCATAAAATTCCAGCCTTGTTCTGAACAATAATAACGATTGTTTTGGTAAATAAGCAATCCTTGTTTAAGGCAGGTTGACAAGGCGGGTTCCAGTGTCGCTATATCAAGGCCGGTTGTTGCTTGATAGGTGTCCAGTGTAAAACCTTGTTTTAGGCGCAAGTGATTCATAATAAATTCCAGGGGCAGTTCG
>CAIQND010000933.1 GCA_903873045.1 uncultured Methylococcaceae bacterium
CATGCAGGCGGTTTTGAAGGTGTTGAAGGGGTAGAATACCATCCACAAAAGGCACGAAAATAGGTAGGATGGGTAGAGGCGATAGCCGAAACCCATCATTCACAAATACGATGGGTTTCGCGTTGCTCTACCCATCCTACGGGCTATAGGAGCATTAAGATGACCGACAACATTGAAAATATAGTCATTGAACATCTAAAAGCCTTGCGCGGAGAAATAAAAGAATTTCGCAGTAAACTTGATGCTGATATGGCGGACATCAAACATCGTTTAACTTCTCTTGAGCGCGGCATGGGCGCAGTCAAACGCGATGCTTCGGATTATTACGAAGGTCAGGTTGGTCAGCAAATCACAATTGACCGACTTAGCGAGCGTTTGGATCGTATTGAGCGGCGTTTAGAGCTCACATAAAAAATGTAATACAGATGTTTGTGCCAGCAAACAACCACATTTGGAAAAACCAGGCATATTTTCGATCTGCCCACCATTTACAACACGGCGCTGGTCAGGTTTGTAGCCCTGACCGAAACGTTTGAAGATTGTAAGCAGGGATCTATCTAAACTCAATGAAATATTGCTTGGACAATGGTGGTCACTTCAAACCCCCAGTATGTTTTATTTTTAACTCTCATGGTCTAATAAATGCGTTCTAATAGAAATTTTGTCATCGATATCCTACGCGGTATTGCAATTTTTACAATGGTAGCCGCAAATTTAAGCGCATCATTACTCCAGTCCGCTGATAAAGTTTTAATCTTCCGTTTATATGGAACTTTTGCCGCCCCATTGTTCATTATGTTAGCGGGTATGATGGTGGCTGTTACTGCTGCAAAACATGCAAGTTTCTTGCATTTTCTCAAACGTGGCGGTTTAATTACCGCCTTCGGATGCTTGGTGGATGTACTGGTATGGCATATCTACCCCTTTCTGAGCTATGACGTACTGTACCTGATAGGATTTTGTATTCCTATTGTCTATCTGTTGTCGAAATACTGCACTATAAACGCTAGAATTATCATCGTAATTCTTCTAATCGCCCTGACACCGGCCTTACAAACACAGTTTAACTACCGCGAAGAGTTGATAAGTGTGGGGATTTCCACGTTAAGGTTCAGTGATTATCTAAGTTTTTTATTATCAGGATCGACTCTACAACGTTTTTTACTCGACGGCTGGTTTCCTGTCATGCCTTGGTTAAGTTTCGCTATTACCGGCAGTGTCTTAGGCTCACTTTTAGGCCAAGGTTATTCCTTTGCTTCAAAACGTTTCCTGGCAACAGGTCTCGCAATTTTTAGCATCGGCGTTGCCCTGTGGCTAGTGCTAAACCCGCAGCTAGTAATGCGTGAAGGTTATTCGGAATTATTTTACCCGCCCACAATAGGCTATTGGTTTACGGCGACAGGTCTTATTTTCATTGGCTTTTACTGCGTTGAACGCACTCAGCGGCTTGCTGTACATGCCATTTTTTTAAAACTTGGACATGCCAGTTTATTCATGTACCTTTTTCATCTGGCAGTGCTGGCTTTTATCTTAATGCCGGTAGGATTTTTGAATAACCAACCGATCTCTACTTTTATCCTAACCTATCTAGTCGTTATTGCGATCATGGTGGCGGTTGGTTATGGATTGGATAAGATAAAGCAAAAACATAAAAATCTACCGTTTATTGTGCGTTTTATTATCGGTAGTTAGCCGCAGCGTAATTATTAAGCCCCTCTTACTTAAAAATCGATGGGGTCAAATCGATTGATTTTGCTCACACATAAATAGATGAGGTATAAAATGAAACTTGCATTTACGCTTGAATATTGGCAGGATGATGGCTGGTATGTTGGTAAACTTAGGGAAGTCCCCGGGGTATTTAGCCAAGGCGAGTCATTACAAGAATTGGAAGAAAATATTGAAGATGCTTATAAATTGCTGATGGAAGA
>CAIQND010000934.1 GCA_903873045.1 uncultured Methylococcaceae bacterium
GCGTTATTTGGCGGTTTATGAGAACCTGATTATGGGCGTTTACGGTGATTGCTACGGCATTAACGCCGAGTATGATGAAGCCGGTGATTTAATCACTGAAGCCACAGAATTTGAAGTTAAAGTTGACCGATTTGAAATAACTGATGATCACAGTGAAATGTTTTATTTTGAAATAACCAGTGAATTAACGGGGATAGGTAAATTTATTGAAGAACATGGCAAGCATGGTAATTGGTAGTTGCCGTTATCACCGACATTAAGAGTATTGCCGTAATTTGTCATTATTTGTGGTCTGTGCCGACCGAAAATTTTGAAGGCTCCGGTAGTTTTAAAAGAGCGAATGATGGGGTTGCAAGCCTCGTCACGCTTAAGGAAGATTAAACACCAGAAACGGCGTAGGCCGGAATAAGGCTTTTCGAGCGCAAGCGAGAATAAGCGTTTCCGGCATCCGGTACGAGGAGTGCCGGAAACGCCACCACGCGCTACGCTTGGGTGGTCTTATTCCGGCCTACGCCTATTGTTTGTTATTGCTGAAATTTCCGAAATCAAGCATTAAAAACTTGAAGATTGAGTGCATAGGTATTTTTAAGTAGCTGTGCCGGTCGGAGTATGTAACCCAGCGAAACGTTTGCAAATCTCGTCATGCTTAAGTTTTTCTTCGTGCTCTTCGTGGTGAAAGCTCTTTACAATTTTACTGTCTTAAAGAAAATCACTTTCGTTGAATCAAGCTCAACGTTCTTTCCGGTAATTTTTCGGTGCTTGCGCCTTCCAGATGCAGTCGGGCGTCTTCATGTACCGTGGTCATAAAGTTTATCAACTGAATTTCGTGGTGCATTTTTTGCTCAAAGTCTTCGGCTTCCCACATTTGATTTAATAAATGTTTCGCATGATGATGAATGGTGAAGGCAACAGCTTCGGGCAGGTGGGTGTAACTGGCCTGTATTGAACGCTTAAGCTGATCCAGTGCGGCCAAATATTGCTTGTAATCCTTAATGTCCTGTTTGCACCGGGTTTTAAACATGGATAACTCGGTTTCGTTTTTAGTGCGCAACAGGGTGATTTCATGCGTTAACTGGACACTTTTCTTTTTTAATTCTGCTTCCAGCGTTTTTTCAGCCAACACGCGCCGGTGTTTAAGTTGGGCTTGCTGGTCCTGGTTGGCGGTTCTCCAGTGCAGATTTTCATCTTTAATGGTATGAAAAATATTAAGCAAAGCAAGAACCCGATTTTTTAACGTTATCATAAGCTAAACAAGAGTGGCTATTTTTTGCTGCAAGGTGAGTAAAGCCTCAATATCCTGTTGGTTTCGATATTGGGTATTTTCTTGTTGTAGTTGCAGATAAGTGGTTTTGGAAAGTTGTGGTTTAAGCATCAGCAAGTCCTTATTTATAGCGTGGGACAGCGCCTGTAGTTGCTGACGATTATCGGCCATTAACAAACGTTTTCTCTTGACCTCATTAAAGTAATTGATTTGCAGTTTTTTAAAATAAAACAGTTGCTTAAACTGCTCCTGCTTGGCCTGGCTAAACAAGAGTCGTCGTTGCAGGCGTTGTCGGGTGGAAAAGTAATCCAGGCAAGCCGTGACGACAAGTTTACCTATCAGCAATAAGCCGGTTATCAGTAACAAGGCAAATGCACTTAACAGTGTGGCCAAGCCCAGTTGCGTCATGAGTCCGGGTAGTCCGGGTATCGCCAGCCATAGCAACAGGTCTGCCGATGTTAATACGGCAAATGCAACGAGTAACAAGAGTAGGGCAATTCTAACAATCAAAATGGCAACGGGTTTTTTTAATGGCACGAATGGCTATTGTACCCAATTTTTTAGCAAAAGCCTTAACAGCCAATAGGTACAATACCTTAAAACGCATAATCCGTATTCATACTGCAAGCTTGTGCGGATGTGGGGTATAATGCCGATTTATAATTTTTGAATTTAGTCGTTAATGATGTCTCAGTTTTTTGAAATACATCCGGAAAATCCGCAGTTGCGATTGATTCACCGTGCGGTGGAAATTA
>CAIQND010000935.1 GCA_903873045.1 uncultured Methylococcaceae bacterium
AGGATTTGTTGTATTACGGAAACTTTTGTATTATTTGACATGGTTAAGCGCCTTGATCAGATTTAGTTTTATTCGCTATTTAATTATATCTGATTAACACAAGACGCTTAACCTTTAAAATTATTGTAATTTATTGAATATCTTGATAAATACTCTTAAGTAAGCAGTATTAGAGTCTGACCCCATTGATTTTTTTGTCGGTGCAAACTTAGGCGTTAAAGGCATAAAACAAGCCGACGGTACAGACGGCATTTTAACCGCCTTGGAAGTGTTAAACTTAAGCTTGGAAGGCAAAGATTTAGTCACGCTTTCAGCGTGTGAAACCGGCATAGGCGATATTAAAGTTGGTGAAGGCGTGTATAATTTAAATCGAGCTTTTCAAGAAGCGGGCGCAAAAGCAGTCTTATCGACTTTATGGGTAGTGGATGACAAAGCTACCGCAGAATTTATGCAAAAATTCTATGACCGCTTTTTAGACGGTAAACCCGCGCAACAAGCCATCCAAGAAACTCAAAATGAATTTATGCACCACGAAAAATATAGCCATCCTTTCTATTGGGCTGGATTTGTAATGATGGGTAAAAAATGATTATTTAACTGGCTTATTGAGATGATTTTATGATTGATAAATTAACCACAGACACTTTAAATTTAGTAAAGTCTAATATCAGCATTGTATTAATTTTTTACGCCAGTGGTTTTTTATCTTTTATTGCTTATTATCGCGTCTTAGGCATTTCCTATGTTGAAGGTAATTCACAAGTTTATGCGGAACTAGCCGGTAAAAATATCATTATCATCCTGCAAACTTTTATTTTTTTAGTCACAAAATTCGATTTCTTACCTTCTATTATTCATGACATAAGTTGGGCTGGTTTTCCTATTGTTTTATGGTTAATAGCCACTTCTGTATTATTCATCATCCGCCTTGTCTTTAAATTATTTACTCAAAATATAATTGTCCGTATCCAACAAAATCCTAATTTTTCTCGATTTCAATTATTATTAATTGCTATAGTTGTGATCTCTACTTTTAATATAGAAACCCAGTCTTTCTATGCTGAAAAAGTATTACAAGCAATTAATTTTTCTGAGTTTTATCAACAGAAACACAATATTGTTAATTACGAACAACAAGCTAAGAAAGTTGATTATCAAAGGCGAGTAAAAACATTCAATCAATTCAACAAAAATAACGCTGTTAAAAGCTTTTTCTTTGCCATTCCAGAAAATTATGATGAATCAGGTAACGACAAAAGAAGATTAAACGCGCTCATGCTGATAATTTTAATCGTGAGTATAACAGCGATTATTTTAGTGAATTATCGACAACATACGTCGATTAGATGGTTGTTGTTTTTCTTTGCTTTGGCGCAAGCTATTTTAATTCCGTTTAATTGTGGAATTCTGGGCATACAGTATCAATACCCCGTCATTTCTTTAGCCTACACCGAAAAAGATAAGGTTTTACATAAAGACGGCGTGTTTTTACTGGCTAAATCGCAGGATAACTTGGTTGTTTATGACCGGTTAAATTTTTTTCAAATCAGTTACATTCCACAAAGTTCAGTCATGAATCTTGAGCAAGTTTTTACCAGCTCTCCTTTTTCAAATTGCAGTAATGGGGATTTTAAACCATGCGAAATTTACGCTATCAAGCAGCCATTGGGTTAATTAGTTTAACGTTATCTAATTTTTCTCATGCGGCGAGTACTGAATTAATTTACGGTTTTAATAAAATAGCCGTTACGGAAGCTTTAACGACTGCGGTAGCGTTTGATCAAGCCGATTTTAAACGCTATCAGAAAACAGATAATTTAAAATTGCGCGTTATGGATGGTAATAAAGTTATTCGGGAGGATGCTATTTTAAATAAAGAAGGTGTTTGGGTTTGGAATAAAATTCTGCCTTTTAGTGAAAACTTAAAGTTTTTAATTTTAAAAGATGACAAGCCTATTTCTACCGAGTATTTAGCAGATACTAAAAGTTCATTGGTATTCTCAGCTAATAGTTCTTCGCCGGCAATGATAAGAGGTGTGCATTATTTACCCGCAGTAGCAGTGACAAATAATAATGAGAAAAAGCGTTTACTCATTGACACGAAAGAATTAAAAAATTGTAAAGATAAAGTATTAGTGGTTGTATTTGATAAAGAAACCAATACTTTGTTATGGCAACATTATGATGAACTTAAAAATCAATTAACCACCGATGAGATTGAATTTTCAAAAAAAATACAGCCCACTATTGCCATTGTTACTGATGAGGGCAGTTGTAGTAAATAGTGGTTAGTTGATGCGTTTTTAGATAGGGAAGGCGGCGCAATGAAAAAAATAATCCCAGTTTTGTCACTCTTAGCTGTGCTAGGGTCTAATATGGTTTCTGCTGAAGGAATTAATGCTAAGTTGCAGCAATTGCAGCAAGCCTTAAAGATAAATCCTGATGATGCAAAGCTTTTAAACGATACGGGTATGGCTCTATATAATGCTGGTAAGTATGCCGAAGCTGAAACTTTGATTAAAAAAAATTTAGAGATTTTGGAAAAAGGCGGTAACTACACAGAAGTTGCCACCAGCTTAAGCAACTTGGCATTGCTTTATTATGCGCAAGGCAAGTATGAGCAAGCTGAACCTTTGTACAATCGCAGTTTAGCGATTGATGAAAAAGCATTAGGTAAAGACCATCTTAACGTTGCCAGCGATTTAAACAATTTGGCTGAACTTTATCGGACACAAGGCAGGTATCAAGAAGCTGAACCGTTGTATAGTCGCAGTTTAGGGATTAGAGAAAAAAACTTGGGCAAAGACCACCCAGAAGTTGCCGCCAGCTTAAATAATTTGGCAGGGCTTTATGATAACCAAGGCAAGTATGCGAAAGCTGAACCCTTGTACCAACGAAGTTTAGCGATTGACGAAAAAGCTTTAGGCAAAGACCATCCTAATGTAGCCAGCGATTTAAACAATTTAGCCTTGCTTTATAAAACTCAAGGCAAGTATACGCAAGTCGAACCCTTGTACCAACGCAGTTTAGCGATTTATGAAAAAACCTTAGGCAAAAACCATCCTTATGTTGCCACCAGTTTAAACAATTTAGCAGGGCTTTATGATGACCAAGGCAAGTATGGGCAAGCAGAATCCTTGTACCAACGCAGTTTAGCGATTTATGAAAAAACCTTAGGCAAAAACCATCCAGATGTTGCCAGCAGTTTAAACAATCTAGCCTTGCTTTATTATGCCCAAGGCAAGTATGCGCAAGCCGAACCCTTGTACCAACGCAGTTTAGCGATTCGAAAAAAAGTCTTAGGCAAATACCATCCTGATATTGCCGAAAGTTTAAACAATTTAGCCTTACTTTATTATGCTCAAGGCAAATATGCACAAGCCGAACCTTTGTACCAACGCAGTTTAACCATTCGAGAAATAGCATTAGGCAAAGACCATCCCAATGTTGCTGAAAGTTTAAACAACTTAGCCTTGCTTTATAAAACTCAAGGCAAATATGCGCAAGCCGAACCCTTGTATCAACGTAGTTTAGCGATTAAAGAAAACGCTTTAGGCAAAGACCATCTTGCTGTTGCCACCAGTTTAAACAATTTAGCCTTGCTTTATGATGACCAAGGCAAGTATGCGCAAGCAGAACCCTTGTTCAAAAACAGTTTAGCGATTTTGGAAAAAACTTTAGGCAAAGACCACCCAACCATTGCCACCAGTTTAAACAATTTAGCAGGGCTTTATGATGCCCAAGGCAAGTATGCGCAAGCAGAACCTTTGTTACAAAAAAGCTTGCGAGTAACGAATCAATCGTTAGAACACTGGTTATGGGGTGCAGGTGAAAAAACTCGCCAGTCTTATTTGCAACAACAAGAACCCATGAGGGATGATTATTTAAGCTTCTACAGTTTGCGTAACCTCCCCGAAGAAGCTTTCTATTTTTCACTGTCGCGTAAAGGTTGGCTATTACGCATTGCATCAGAAATCAGTGCCTTAGCAAAACAAAGTCCAGACCCTGCTATTCAAAAACAAATACAAGAATTTAAAGCCCTGAGAACGCAAGTATCGAATCTAGCTTTCTCTGATAAAGTGGATAAACAAACGATTCAAATCTTGGAAGAAAAAAGTAACACGGTTGAAATGCAGTTAAGTCAACAAGTTAGCGGTTTTAAACGTAGTAAAACTGAAATAACCCCTACCCAAGTGATAGAAAAACTTAGTCCTGAGCAAAGCTTGATTGATTTTTTAATTTACACAGAAGTTGATTTCAAAACACAAAAAAACAAAACCGAGCAAGTTATCGCTTTGATTACTGACAGCCAAAACGGTATTAAATTAATTAAAATCGCTGACTTAGCGCCAATTGCAGCAGCCATTAAAACTTATCAAACCGCCATTGTGCCAAGCAAAGAAAACGCTAACACCCGCGAACAAACCCTAAAACAAACCGCGCATACCCTGTATTCACAACTTTGGCAACCTTTAACGCCGTACTTGCAAAACAAAACAACCGTTTATTTAATTCCTGACGGCATTTTACATTTGTTGCCTTTCAAAGCCTTACAAGATAAAGACGGCAGCTATCTCGCTGAAAAAATACAACTGATTACTTTAAGCTCTGCCAGAGATATTGTCTTACCGCCCTTAGAGGGAAAAGCTACCGCAGCGGTTATTTTTGCCGCGCCAGACTATGGTGATGCCAAAGAAGCCACGGAAAATACCACCCGTGCTCTTGACCTTAAAACCATTTACTTCAAGCCTTTAGCCAGTGCTTTAAATGAAGGGCAGCAAATTGATAAATTATTCCGGAAAAAACAGCCCGAATCCCCTGCAAAACTCTTCTTAAAAGCCCAAGCCACAGAACAAGCCGTTACCGCTACAACCTCCCCTAAAATACTACACCTTGCCACCCATGGCTTTTTCCTGGAAGACAGCAAGCCCGATGAAAAACAGCTAGAACGCGGTTTAATGCGTGGCTTAGATCAACCAGTGCCGTTTAATAAAATTGATAACCCGTTAACCCGCTCAGGTTTAGCTTTTGCAGGTGCAAATTTAGGTGTTAAAGGCATAAAACAAGCCGACGGTACAGACGGCATTTTGACCGCCTTGGAAATATTAAACTTAAACTTGGAAGGCACAGACTTAGTCACCCTTTCCGCTTGCGACACCGGCAAAGGCGAGGTAAAAATTGGTGAAGGTGTGTACAGTTTGAATCGCGCTTTTCAGGAAGCGGGCGCGAAAGCAGTATTATCGACGTTATGGTCAGTGGATGACAAAGCCACCGCAGAATTTATGCAAAAATTCTATGAACGCTTTTTAGACGGTAAACCCGCGCAACAAGCCATCCAAGAAACTCAAAATGAATTCATGCAAGACAAACAATACAGCAATCCTTTTTATTGGGCTGGGTTTGTGATGATGGGTAAAGAGTAAGCAAGATGACTGAAATGCTACACGACAAAGGCAATAAAATCGAGCCAGCCATTTTTAAACCTACGCTACAACCACCGTGGTGGAACTACCTTATCTCATATGGCTGCTTTGGGTCGGCTGCAGCACGTCACGACTGTCCGGTTTAGGGAAGCGTAAAATCATAACTGATCGACCGCTATGGGTCGTTAGCTGCCACTCAGCTCCAACTAAAAATCAACACACTCTCAACGGGGGCTTGAGGCATTTTCCCCTTTCCCTCCGGGAGAGGGCTGGTGTGACGGGATATAAATGCTCAAGTTACATGCATGCTCCTGTGCGTAGAGCGTGCCGTGCGTGCCTTATTTCAATGCTCGCACGGCACGCCCTCAGAAAAAAATGTCGATTAATCAACGAAGGTTTTTATAATGAATTATTGCAACAATTTTTTCGTATGGCTCATAGTGTAACATCTACTTTATAACTCATCCTGTTTTTGTTCATTGACGAAATCAACACGACTTTATTGACTGGCGGTTTTCTCAAACGGCCTCATCGTGTATCATGTAACGCTATTTAAACACATTAACCTTGTGTACCTAGGCGCTTAACCCATGGCGCGGCATTGCCTAATAAAAGCATATAAAATAATAGCTTATGAAGATTCTCAATATCCATTTTAAAAACATCAACTCACTGGAAGGCGAGAGTCGGGTTAATTTTGAGCAACCGCCCTTTTCTGATACCGGAGTTTTTGCGATTACGGGGCCTAACGGGTCAGGCAAATCCAGTATTTTGGATGTCATTACCTTGGGTTTATATGGCGAAACTTTTCGTTTTGATCGACCTGCCGACTATGTGATGACAAAGCACACAGCGGAATGTTTTGCAAAAATCGAGTTTTCTCTGGGCGGTGAAAAATACCAATCCAGCTGGCAGGTTAGCCGTGAAGGCGATCATCCAGAGAACGAATTAACATCGCCGGAAATGTATTTAATCCGCCTGATTGATGGCGAAGTG
>CAIQND010000936.1 GCA_903873045.1 uncultured Methylococcaceae bacterium
AGCTTATTGCAGGCTTGGGGCTATTAATTGGGCACTTACAAAAATAATTAAGGCGACCCCTAATGATTTTTGTAGAGTCCTTGCAGGCTTTATTGGGCGTAACGGGGTCGTAAAGCCCGCCATTTTAAACTACCGTTAGTGTGGGAGCGACGCCCACGTCGCGATTAACGACCAACGCCTCAAATCGCGACGTGGGCATCGCTCCTACGTAGGGGCAGCCGTAGGCCGGAATAAGACCACCCAAGCGTAGCGCGTGGTGGCGTTTCCGGCACATTAGGGTACTGGATGCCGGAAACGCTTATTCTCGCTTGCGCTCGAAAAGTCTTATTCCGGCCTACGCCGTTTCTGATATCCAATCTTCACATTGGATTTTACTCGTTCCCAAGCTCCGGCTTGGGAATGCAGACCTGGAAGCTCCAGCTTCCAGTCTCGCGAAGCTGGAGCTTGGAAACCAGAACAACCAGAATAACGCTAACCGTTTTTGCTTTTCTTCGTGTCCTTCGCGTCTTCGTGGTGAATGCTTTATGTTTTTTCGTTTCGTAGGAGGCGGTTTTACGCCTGTCCTAAAAGCAATCGTGCTGCATCTTTTTAGTCATAATTAATTTTCAGGCAAATTTCAGCGTCATTTTATGTTATCCTAAGCGGCTAAATTTTATTCTATAAATTCTCGTATCACTTTATGCGAACTCGCGTTAAAATTTGCGGCTTTACCCGCATTGAAGAGGCTGTTTATGCGGCTCACCAAGGCGTAGATGCCATTGGTTTGGTGTTTTATCCACCCAGCCCAAGACATGTCGAGATTGAGCAGGCTATCAGGATTGTTAATGCCCTGCCCGCTTTTACCTCGGTAGTGGCTTTGTTTGTTAACGAACAGGAAGCCCGGATACGCGAGGTTTTGGCACGCGTGCCCATTGACTGCCTTCAGTTTCATGGTGATGAACCGGCAAAGGCTTGCAGAATTTATGATAAACGATACATTAAAGCGGTCAGTATGCGGGAAGGTATTGATATTGAGGCTTTGGCACAGCACTACCATGATGCGGCGGGGTTATTGCTGGATGCTTTTCATCCGGATGCCAAAGGCGGAACCGGCAGTCAATTTGACTGGGCAATGATTCCAAAATCCTGTACTTTGCCGATTATACTGGCGGGTGGTTTGGATGAAACCAATGCAAAACAGGCAGTACACGCCGTAAGACCTTACGCATTGGATGTAAGTAGTGGTGTAGAAACTGCAAAAGGTATTAAAGACTCGCTTAAAATAGCGGCATTTATAAAACAAGTTAATGAGGCTGATAGAGTAACAACATGACCGAAAAATATAATATGCCCGATGAGCGGGGACACTTTGGCCCTTACGGTGGAATTTTTGTTGCTGAAACATTAATCCCGCCTATTCAGGAATTAAATGCTGCCTATCAGCATTACTTGACCGACCCTGAATTTATAGCGGAACTGGATGCTGATTTAAAATATTATGTCGGCAGACCTTCGCCTTTATATCATGCTGAACGCTGGAGTCGTGAACTGGGCGGCGCACAAATCTATTTAAAGCGTGAAGACCTTAATCATACCGGTTCTCATAAAATAAATAATACCGTGGGTCAGGCTTTATTGGCCAAGCGCATGGGTAAAACCCGTATTATCGCGGAAACCGGTGCCGGTCAACACGGCGTTGCTACCGCCACCATTGCCGCCAGACTGGGTCTGGAATGCGTGGTTTATATGGGTGCAGTTGACGTTGCCAGACAATCTTTAAATGTGTATCGCATGAAGTTGCTGGGCGCAACCGTAATAGCAGTCGAGTCCGGCTCTAAGACGCTAAAGGATGCTTTAAACGAAGCGCTTAGAGATTGGGTCACCAACGTTGATAATACTTTTTATATTATTGGCACGGTTGCCGGCCCCCATCCTTATCCGGCGATGGTGCGGGATTTTCAGGCAATTATTGGCCGTGAAGCCAAAGAGCAAATTCTTGAAGCAACCGGACGTTTGCCCGATGCACTGGTGGCTTGCGTAGGCGGCGGTTCAAATGCAATAGGTTTGTTTTATCCTTTTCTTGAAGACAAATCCGTAAAAATGTACGGCGTTGAAGCCGCCGGTGACGGTGTGGAAACGGGACGGCATTCTGCGCCGTTATGTGCAGGTCGCCCCGGCGTATTACACGGCAACCGTACCTATTTAATGGCGGATGATGACGGTGAAATTATCGAAACCCATTCTATTTCAGCAGGCCTGGATTATCCCGGTGTTGGCCCTGAACATGCCTGGTTAAAAGATACCGGTAGAGCCACTTATGTCAATATAACCGACACCGAAGCGCTGGAAGGCTTTTATGCGTTAACGCGTATGGAAGGCATTATTCCTGCATTGGAGTCCAGCCATGCAATGGCTTACACAATGAAACTTGCACCGACTATGCGTAAAGACGAAACTATCATTATTAACCTGTCCGGTCGTGGCGATAAAGATATGCAGACGATGGCTAAACGTGAAGGAATAGAACTGTGAGCCGCTTAGCTGCCCGATTTGAAGAACTTGCCAAAACAGGTCGTAAGGCATTAATTCCATTTGTTACGGCGGGCGATCCACATCCCGAATTTACCGTGCCGCTGATGCATGCCATGGTAAAAGCCGGTGTTGATGTGATTGAGCTGGGTGTGCCTTTTTCTGATCCGATGGCCGATGGCCCGGTTATTCAGCGTGCCAGCGAACGCGCATTGGCTCATAAAATGAGCTTAAGACGCACACTGGAAATTGCGGCTGAATTTAGAAAAACCGATCAGGAAACACCGGTGGTGCTGATGGGTTATTTAAACCCGATTGAAGCAATGGGTTACGAGAATTTTGCCAATGCCGCACAACGCGCAGACATTGACGGCGTATTAACCGTTGATTTACCGCCGGAAGAAGGCGTTGAGTGCGGAGCCTTATTAAAAGCACGCGGCGTTGATCCTATTTTTCTGTTGGCACCTAACAGCACCGATGAACGTGTTGAAAAAATGGATGCGGCGGGTAGTGGTTACATTTATTATGTGTCTCTTAAAGGTGTCACCGGTGCCGGCCATTTGAATATTGCCGATGTTGAAAACAAACTCCAACAAATCAAGGCTATTACAAAATTACCCATTGCGATAGGTTTTGGTGTAAAAGATGCGCAAACAGCAAAAACTATTGCTACTATAGGTGATGGTGTGGTTATCGGTAGCGCCCTGATTAGTAAAATTGAAGCCAACCTGGATAACCTTGAACAGGCTGGTAACGACATTATTGAATTATTGGTATCCATACGCCAAGCGCTGGATAGTTAAAGCGTGTCATGATAAAGCACTGTGGAGCATATAAATGAGTTGGTTTGAAATATTACTACCCAAAACAATCAGAACCGAAGGATCCAATAAAAAAGGCACAGTGCCTGAAGGTTTGTGGACTAAGTGCCCAGGCTGTAATGCGATTCTTTATAATACCGAACTGGAAAGAAATCTCAGCGTCTGTCCAAAATGCGAGCATCACATGCGTATTTCAGCCAGAACACGTTTAGATATGTTTCTGGATGAAGAAGGCCGCGAAGAAATCGGCAAGCATATTAAGCCTGTCGATCCGTTAAAATTTAGAGATACCAAGAAATATAAAGACCGGATTACCCAAGCTCAAAAACAAACCAAAGAACATGATGCCTTGGTCGTGATGAAAGGTCAGCTTAACGGTAACGATATTGTTGCTGCTGCCTTTGACTTTAAATTTATGGGCGGCTCGATGGGCTCGGTAGTTGGAGAACGTTTTGTTCGGGGTGTCAACAAAAGCGTTGAGTTAGGTATTCCATTTATTGTCTTTACGTCCAGCGGCGGTGCCAGAATGCAGGAATCGCTGTTTTCACTGTTTCAAATGGCAAAAACCAGCGCGGTGTTAACCAAATTGTCCGAAGCCGGAATCCCGTATATCTCTTTTATGACGGATCCGACGATGGGCGGCGTATCAGCCAGTTTAGCGATGCTGGGCGATATTAATGTGGCTGAACCCAATGCCTTGATTGGTTTTGCAGGCCCTCGGGTTATAGAGCAAACGGTTCGTGAAAAACTGCCGGAAGGTTTCCAACGCAGCGAGTTTTTACAGGAGCATGGCGCGATTGACATGATTATTGACCGACGTGAAATACGCACTAAAATTTTCAGCATTTTGGCACTATTGATGGCGGGTAGAGGAAAGCTATCGGCATCCTTAGCACCGGCTTCAATAACCGTTGAAGCTGAAGAAGTTGTCGAGAACCGTTCTATTCAGGAATAACCGGCTCCCGAAATACACCTGAGTATCACCAGCGTTTTCTGCTTAATGACAAAATGATTTGCACTGAAACTATCACCCTCCCCCTACCGGAGAAGCCACTCTATGCAGTGCAAAAGGGACTGGAGAGAAAGCAGGGATGGATAATTAGAGTAATGCAAAAGCAGCGTAGCGGTGTGCCGAGGAGAGTAAAATCAATTATTTAAATCCCCATCAACCTTATTTTTCAAAGGCAAAAGGCTTGCACTTGTGTAAATACCTGCGCCCCAAACACTCTGATAATGATGCGTTTTGATTCACTAAAGGGCTGGCTGGATTGGCAGGAAAGCTTGCACCCCTTGGCAATAGACTTGGGATTGGAACGGGCGGCACACGTTTTTCATGCGCTTAATCCTGACTGCCTCAAGCCACTTACGATTACTGTGGCCGGAACCAACGGAAAAGGCTCCTGTATTGCTTATCTTGAGACTATTTACAAAGCACAGGGCTACCGCGTAGGCGCTTATTCTTCCCCGCATATTTTAAAATATAACGAAAGAATTAAAATAGACGGTAAACCGGTATCTGATGAACTGATTTGCGCAGCCTTTGCAAGAATAGAAGCTGTCCGGGGCAATACTTCATTAAGCTACTTTGAATTTGGTACGCTGGCTGCACTTGATATATTCTGGCGCTCAGATTTGGATATTCAATTACTTGAAGTCGGCTTGGGCGGTCGTCTTGATGCCGTTAATATCATTGATCCTGATATCTCATTGATTTCCAGCATCGGTATTGATCATATTGATTGGCTGGGCGCTACCCGCGAAGCGATAGGCCGGGAAAAGGCCGGTATATTCCGGGTAAAAACACCGGCTATCATAGGTGATTGCAATCCTCCAGTCTCATTGTTGCAAAGTGCCCTTGATAAAGAATCGCAACTTTATTGTATTAACAAAGATTTTTCTTATGCCAAGCAGGCCGCTACCTGTACCTGGGATTGGTTTGCAAATGGCCGACATATTGATCAATTACCGGAACCGGGTTTAAAAGGCGAACATCAATACCGTAACGCCTCAACGGCTATTTTGGCGGTCGATTTGTTGTCAAAAAACCTGCCGGTAAGTGACGAGGCCATTAGAGCCGGCATTAAAAACAGCCATTTACTCGGTCGCTTTCAATTGATTAATGATAAAATCCCCGTGCTGTTGGATGTGGGGCATAATCCGGAGGCCGTCAAGACATTAGTTGATTATCTAACGGCGACTTTTCCTGGAAAAAGAATACACGCGATTTTTTCAATGATGAAAGACAAGGATATAGCGGGTGTGCTGGAGATTATGAATCCGGTCGTCTACGACTGGTTTTTTGCCCCCTTGTCAAATCCAAGAACAGTGACAGAACCGGTTATGCGGGAAATTTTTTCACAAAGTTCAGTGTCACGGGCAAGCTTTGGTTTTAGCGGTTTTGCGCAGGCTTATGACACGGCAAAAAGCCAGTCACTAGACGATGATTTACTACTGGTTTTTGGATCGTTTTTTTTAGTATCTGATTGTTTAAATGAATTTGAGAAAAGGTGAGTTGACAAAATGAATCAAGAATTAAAACAACGGTTGATTGGTGCGGTCGTGGTGACGGCTCTGGCTGCTATTTTTATTCCCATGCTATTTGATGACCCGGTTGATAATAGCGGTCAATCCGTCAGTGAACTGGTTATTCCAGCGACACCGGTTAACACGGGCGAAGAATCTGCCAATAAATTACCGACCAGTGCCAATCATGTTTTAAATACGCCTGATTCGGGTTCTGAAAAGGTGGTCAATACCGAAGAAGAAGTCGAGCTATCAGCCGATAATCAGCTTTCTCAAGATGCGTCTTCAAATGATGAACCCGAAGCCGATATGGCAGAAGGCGATGAACCCGCGAGTGACGAGCCCATCAATGATGGCTCATCAATGGCTTTGGATACTGGTGCTGCAAACAAAACCAATAAATCGGTAAAAAACCGCAAAGCGCTTTCCGGCACTGAAGCGGCTCTGGAACCGCCATTGGAGGCGGAATCGGATATCGGTATTGAGACCCCTAAAAAATCAGTAAAAAAAACTGAAGTACCCGGGACTAAACCGGCCGAAAAAGTAAATGATTTAATGACATCGATAGATAACACTACGGATAAAACGGTTGTTAAGCCTATCACATCAAAATCTGAATTGGGTCGCTGGACGCTTCAGGCCGGTACTTTTAGTAAAAAAGAAAATGCCGTGCTACTGGTGGAAAAGTTACGTAAACAAGGTCTGCCTGTAACGATGGATACGACTAAAGGCGCAGGTAACTCGACTCTTTATCGCATTAAAGTGGGGCCTACGCTGGATAAGAAACGTGCGCTGGAAATGAAGACAAAAATGGATAGTCAAAAAATACAATCGCTCCTGGTTGCCGAGTAATACATCAATTTAAATATTTAATTTTTAATCTAAAAAATGATTTGGATAGACTATATCATTATCGGATTGGTATTTATTGCCTTGATAACAGGATTCCTGAAGGGCTTTAGCCTGGAGTTTTTTTCATTCGTATGCTGGCTGTTGGCAATAGGGATTGGTTTAAATTTTAGCCGGGAATTTTCTGTTTTCCTGGCATCCCTTATCCCCCATCCTTTACTTAAAACCCTGGCGGCTTTTTTATCGTTGCTTTTAATCACCCTGCTGGTGGGTCGCTTAATCCAGGGACTGTTGGGTGCGGCCATAAAAAAACCCACATTAACCGTTGTAGATCGCTTGGGAGGCATGGTTTTTGGTGTTTTACGCGGCACGGTGGTTGTTGTGGTATTAGTCATGCTGGCAGGGCTAACTGCCTTGCCGAATGATGTTTGGTGGAAAGAATCAAAATTGCTGCCATCTTTTCAAACCTGCGTGATATGGTCACTAGACCATATTCCGTCAGCATTGGCTGAATATATTCATTATCGTTAACAACTTTTAGATTCAAGAAAAAATTATGTGTGGTATTACTGCTATCGTTTCACATCAAGCTGTCAATCAAGAACTCTATGATGCACTGACCGTCTTGCAACACCGTGGCCAAGATGCTGCCGGCATAGTCACCTGTGAGCGCGGGCGCTTGCATTTGCGTAAAGATAACGGCTTGACCCGTGATGTGTTTAACAACGCTCAGATGTTAAAGCTAAAAGGCAACATGGGCATTGCCCATGTTCGCTACCCAACAGCGGGTTGCACCAGTTCTGCCGAGGCGCAACCGTTTTATGTCAACTCGCCTTTTGGACTGACGCTGGCTCATAACGGTAATTTAACCAATACCGAGGAGTTGAAAAAAGCCCTGTTCGTAGAGGATCAACGCCATATTAATACCGATTCTGATTCTGAAGTCCTGTTAAATGTTTTTGCTCATGAGCTACAAAGCCTGGGTAAACTGGATTTAAGTGTCGATGATATTTTTCAGGCCGTCCGAGGTGTTCATCGCCGCTGCCGTGGCGCTTATGCGGCGGTTATTATGATCGCAGGCGTTGGGATTTTGGGTTTTAGAGATCCCCATGGCATCAGACCGGTGGTTTTTGGTAAAAGAGAAACCGAACAGGGCCCTGATTTTATGATTGCCTCAGAAAGTGTTGCGCTGGATGTACTGGGCTTTGAACTTATTAGGGACATAGAACCCGGTGAAGCCATTTTTATTGAAGAGTCCGGCATCTTACATACCCAGCAATGCTCTGAAGTCGTTGATCATTGTCCTTGTATTTTTGAATATGTTTATTTTGCCCGCCCGGATTCAATTATTGACGACATTTCGGTTTACAAAGCGCGTCTGCGCATGGGTGATAAACTGGCTGCAAAAGTCATTAGAGAATGGCCTGATTATGATATCGATGTGGTTATCCCGATACCGGATACCAGTAGAACCGCCGCACTGCAAATGGCCAACAAGCTGGGTGTCAAATACAGCGAAGGCTTTATGAAGAACCGTTATATCGGTCGAACTTTTATCATGCCCGGCCAGAAAATGCGCGAAAAATCGGTCAGACAAAAGCTCAATGCCATTGGTCTTGAGTTTGGCGGCAAAAACGTCTTGCTGGTTGATGATTCGGTGGTGAGAGGCACGACTTCTGCACAAATCATTCAGATGGCACGGGATGCGGGTGCCAAAAAAGTATACTTTGCTTCTGCTGCGCCACCGGTTCGCTATCCCAATGTTTATGGCATTGACATGCCGGCTGCCAATGAACTGATCGCCCATGATCGTACCGAGGATGAAGTCTGTGAGGCCATTGGTGCTGATCGCTTGATTTATCAGGATCTGAGTGATTTAATTGAAGCGGTTCGTAAAGGTAACCCCAGTATTAAACATTTTGATACGTCATGTTTTAGTAAAGAATACATTACCGGCGATATTGATGATGCCTATCTGGAGCGTACCGAGTCGTTACGTAACGACAATGCCCAAGCCGAACGCAATTCCGAAAAATCCATTATTGAAATGTTGTAGCAGGTTCAAGGCGAAAGAAGAAAGGTGAAAAACCTGACATTCAACGTAATCGCTGCTTGCCTTTAGTATTTTCCCTTGAACTTTTTACCCTGAACCTTGAATCTATTTATCTATGAACGACATTAACTGGAACGACTACTCTCTCGAAACTCAGGCAATCAGAGCGGGGCATAAGCGCACTCATGAAGACGAGCACAGTATCCCGATTTTTGCGACCTCCAGTTATGTGTTTAAAAGTGCTGAAGAAGCGGCTTTGCGCTTTACCGGAAAAAAACCGGGCAATATCTATTCCCGGTTTACCAATCCAACCGTCAATGCCTTTCAAGAAAGATTGGCACTGATGGAAAAGGGTGAACGTTGCCTGGCTTTTGCATCGGGCATGGCTGCGATTATGGCAGTGGGTATGGGTCTGCTTAAATCAGGCGATCATGTGGTGTGTTCTCGTGGTGTGTTTGGCAATACAGTCTTGGTATTTCAAAATTATTTTGCAAAGTTTGGTGTCGAAACTGATTTTGTTGATTTAATTGATACCGCTGCCTGGGAATCGGCTATCAAACCCAACACCCGATTTTTATTTCTGGAGACCCCCTCCAATCCATTGATTGAAATTGCTGATATTTCTGCACTCGCCGATATTGCCCATGCGCATAATTGCTTGCTGATTGTTGATAATTGCTTTTGTACCCCCATTCTGCAAAAGCCTTTTGAATTAGGTGCGGATATTGTTATCCATTCGGCAACCAAGTACTTAGACGGACAGGGGCGTTGCGTAGGCGGTGCGGTTATCGCCAGTGATGAAATTATTGAAACAGCGATTTATCCTTACCTGCGTACTGGTGGTGCAACCATGAGTCCGTTTAGTGCCTGGGTATTTTTGTCCGGATTGGAGACCTTGGCCATCCGCATGAAAGCCCATTGTGATAATGCCTTTGAGTTGGCCAAATGGCTGGAACAACAGCCCGGCATCGCCAAAGTACACTATCCCGGCTTACAATCGCACGCACAACACGAATTGGCAAAACGCCAACAAAGCCAATTTGGCGGCATTGTTAGTTTTGAATTAAACGGCGGTAAAGAACAAGCTTGGAAAATAATTGATGCGACAGAAATGATATCAATTACCGCCAACTTGGGTGATGTTAAATCCACCATAACCCATCCGGCATCCACAACACATGGTCGTTTGTCACCTGAAGCTAGAGCGGCCGCTGGTATTAAAGACGGCTTGGTTAGAGTTTCCGTGGGACTGGAACACATTAACGATATTAAAAATGATCTGTTAAAGGGGTTATAATCTTCTGACAAAGGAGCATGGGTATCTACACAGCCTATAGGCTCAATAAAAAATGGGTTACATCGGGAACAAGCGCTCTCTTCTATTAAAGAGGGTTGGGGCACGATAATATCATCTAGTATCCCTCACCTCCCAATCTGGCACCCTCGCTTCCCTCCCCCTAATCGGAGAAGGGGCTTCCGTTTGTGTAGACATTTATGGTATTGGAGAGAGCGTCATGATTTCAACCATTGCAAAAAATTTACTCAGCGATAACGTCAAAATTCTTAAGAGCGAGGCTTCAAAAACAGCCTATCAAGGTGTTTTAATAGCGGTTGCCGCTATTATTATCGCTACTTTTATGGTTAGTTATTTTAGCACCGGGGGGCTATCACTGGCGGGTATTCAGAGCGCACAAAAGGATAATATGGCACTTTGGGTTTTAGACTGTATTCCCTTTGTGTTTGGTTTCTGGGGGCAGTACTCAAGCACAATGATCGCCTACCAGGCCGGAGCCATGGTTTTTGATCAGACTCAGGAATTACGCAGTAAAGCGGATAGCTTGGAAAAAAAGTTCGATTACGACAGTACCCATGATTCCTTGACCGACCTGCCTAATAGAGCGCTATTTTATGACCGGGTAGAACAAGCTATTTTTTTGGCGGATACTCAAAATCAATTAACATCCATCTTACTAATAGAAATTGAAAATTTCAAAGATGTCTATGATAGCCTGGGTCGTAGCAGTGGCGATCTTGTTCTCAAGCAAATATCCTCGCGATTAAAGGGAGTCAGTCAAGAACGGGATGCCATTGCAAAAATTGACAGCAATATTTTCGGTTTTATTTTAACCAACATTATCAATATAGCGATCGTCGAACGACTCGCTCAAGCTATTCAGCAAGTAATGGAACCGCCTTTTCTTATTAGTCACCTTAAAGTATCGGTACATCCCAATATTGGCATTGTTAATTTTCCTGATCACGGTGATGACGTTGATACCTTGATACAAAGGGCGGGGGTAGCACTGCACATGGCCCAAAAATCAAGCAAAGGTTATTGCATCTACGAACCCTCATTTGATAAGTACAGCCCAAAGCGGTTGACCTTAATATCCGAGCTTCGTAATGCCATAAACCGGGATCAACTTGAGCTGTTTTATCAGGCCAAGGTATCAATCCAGACCGGCAAGTTGCTGGGCGCTGAAGCACTGATTCGCTGGAACCATCTCACTCAGGGAACTGTTTCACCGGATAAATTCATCCCGATGGCGGAACATACCAGAACCATTAAACAGGTTACCCTCTGGGTATTGCAACGGGCTTTTCGCAATTGCGCGGACTGGCATAAGCAAGGGCTTAATATAAAAGTATCTGTTAACTTGTCATCCAAAGATTTACATGACCCTGAATTACCCGATCTTATAGCGGGTGTGGCGGCTTCGGCATTGATTAAACCTGAATGGATCATGCTGGAAATTACTGAAGGATCGATTATGAATGATCCTGAAAGTGCGCTGGAAATAATAAATCAACTGCATGACATGGGCTATCAATTTTTAATCGATGATTTTGGAACCGGTTATTCATCATTAGGTTATCTTAGCAAATTGCCACTAACAGAACTCAAAATAGACAAGTCGTTTGTTAAGGATATGATGAGCAATAAAAATAACGCACTTATTGTTAAAACAATCATTAATATGGCCCATAACCTGGGATTACAGGCTACCGCAGAAGGCGTAGAAAACGAAGAGATAATGGCTAAACTTAAAGGTTATGGCTGTGATATGGCACAAGGTTTTTTTCTGAACAAGCCATTATCCGTTAACGATTTTAGTCAATGGATGAGTGACTTTGAATTGACGGGGCGCATCCGCTACTTGGGGGACACCAGTAACTTTGCTCCTTCTCCAGCGGGAAAAGATTGGGATGAGGGGGATTAAATAAGGATTTTCTCCACTTTAATTTCCCCTCTCCCCACCCTCTCCCGCTGGAGAGGGCTTTAAGTAACTGAGCAACCCAATCTTTTAGTCGCTCCCCTAAGTAGCGGATGCGCCCGAATTGGCCAATTAACCGGTTCGGATTTCTGTAATTGATGTTTAACTCATCAGCCCCTAAAAAATAGAACACGGATTTGACTAATAGACACGGACAAGGAAAATACCTTAACCGTGACTCGTAACAACGGAGCGTGGGAACAAGGCAGGCATTTTTTGGCTACCTACTTAAGGCGGTACAGTTTAAGGTTAAGCCTTTCGCTGAGCGGAGTCGAAGCGATTTTGCAGGCTTCGGCTCCGCTCAGCCAACGGTTTATCTTGCCACGAGGTAGTTAACTTAATGGCATTGTCCCCTAACCCCTCTTTATCATAGAGGGGGACTGAATAATTACTTTTTTTATCCCTTTAATTTTTGTTTAAATTTTAATCTTTAATGACTAATGACCCGACTCCCATTGACGTGCTTTGTGTAGGTCATGCCTCTTATGACCTGATCTTTTCGGTTGCCCATCATCCTGACGAAGATGAAAAAATTTCCGCACAAGGCTTTGTCAGTTGTGGCGGCGGCCCTGCGGCCAATGCTGCCGTAACTATTGCCAAACTTGGCTTTAATGCGGCCTTCGCAGGTTATCTGGGGCAGGATATTTACGGCGAAAAACATTATCAGGAACTGCGTCAATACGGTATTAACACCCGCCTTATTATTCGCGGCGACTCCCCTACCCCGCTCTCCACGGTTTTAGTCAAACCGGACGG
>CAIQND010000937.1 GCA_903873045.1 uncultured Methylococcaceae bacterium
TCCGGTAATGGTTAATTTATTCAGTAGGCTGCAAAAAGTGGCTAAAGAAGACTGTTCGGTTCTTGTCGAAGGCGAAACCGGAGCCGGCAAGGAATTGGTTGCCAATGCCATTCATAATTATTCCGGCCGTTCTGCACAGCCACTGGTGGCTATAAACTGTGGTGCGTTTCCAAAAGATTTGATTCAGGCGGAGCTGTTCGGTTATGAAAAAGGCGCATTTACCGGAGCACAGCAACAAAAAATTGGCTGTATTGAATCGGCACAGGGGGGAACCCTGTTTTTGGATGAGATTGGTGATTTACCCTTTGAACAGCAAATAAATCTGTTACGCTTTCTTGAGGAGAGAACCATTACGCGTGTTGGCGGGTCAGAAAAAGTTGCCATTGATGTACGCGTTATTGCCGCTACCCATGTGGACTTAAAAGAAGCCTTGCGGAATAGAACTTTCAGGGAGGATCTTTATTACCGTCTCGGCGTGCTGCAAATCAAAACGCCACCGTTACGGGACAGGGGAAGCGACATAGAGTTGCTTGCCTATTATTATTTTAATAAATTCTCGGCAAACGGGCTCTATAAGGCGAAAGGATTTCATGCGGATTCACTTTTTTTATTTAAAAATTACGAATGGCCCGGTAATATCCGGCAATTAATGAATAGCATTCGCCATGCTCTTGTCATGTCTGAAAATAATCTGCTGACCCCCGCCGACCTGTGCATTGAACGACGCTATAAAGAACGCATGTTGCAAACTCTTGAAGAAGCGCGAGCCGCAGCTGACCGTGACTTGATTATTACCAGTTTGCGTCATACCAGCAACAATATGAGCCGTACGGCACAAGCACTGGGTATTTCTCGTGTTAGTCTCTATCGGTTGATGAGCAAGTACGAGATTTCTCCTATGAATATCTAAATGCCGATTTTTTAGTTTGCACAGGGATTTTGGCTACCCACTTTAGACGGGACAAGCAAAAAGGTTTACCGTCAATACGGTTAACTTAATGATAAAGCATTATAAGAGACCGTTCGCTGAGTGGAGTCGAAGCGAGGTATCCGCTTCGGCTTCGCTCAGCTAACGGGTTAACCTTAAATTGTCCCACCTTAAGTAGGTAGAGCCCGTTTTGGTTAAAGCCTATAGACTTTCAGATATTAAATTTCCAACTTCGCCAATTAAAAACCATTAAAATCAATGTGTTTCTTGGTATTGTTTGGAAGTTATTTATCTGAAAGTCTATATCAGTGTTTTTGGCTTCTTACTGTTAACGAAGTTTATCGATTATTCACTTATGTTGACTTTACCATTCAAGCCTAGCATCTCACCGCCTTAACACTGGCAGTTCTGCTTAGCCCTCACGGGTTCAGCTTCACCGTTTTTCATGGATGGATCACATTGTTCCGACAGCTTCACACCACTCCATTACTGAAATCGCATGTGCCGACAGTCTACTATCGAGGGAACGATAGGTATAGAGTGGCTTAGAAGTAAAGCAACATAAAGAGCCATTTGCGCTGTAAAATAACACCTTGATTAATAAGATAATTTATTTTTAACAAATTATTTTATCATTCTAACATATTGTAATTATTAGCTTTAATTCTGGGGTGGGAATTTGTAAAAAACGCATTTCATCAAAATATACCCCCCTCAAACCCTGATTCTACCGTTGAAAATTGGGGTGAACGAATTTTACGGGGCGCTACAGACTAGAAATATCAAGGCTTACCGAGCAGCTCAAATGGCTCATAAAGCTCCCTCTCCCTCTGGGAGAGGGCTGGGGTGAGGGTGGTCGAATGTCGCTTTACTTCTACATGGTTCTATATTTTAATTAACTGAATATTAATTGAAAACATTTGTTTATGTGACTTCA
>CAIQND010000938.1 GCA_903873045.1 uncultured Methylococcaceae bacterium
TAATTTAAGTCATTTACATTTTAATGTCTAAAAATAACACTATAATTTTCAATGTGTTGAATTCATGTGTTTTTTGATAACTACATGAATTTGATAGTAATAGGGCTTAGCTTGATGCGTATGGGCCTGCATCCCCTCCCCAATCCGCGCCCGATAAAGCAATGTCGCTTCGCTTGTTGCGGGGCGCTCCTTTCGGCCTAAAGGCCGAGGTTTTAAACCAGCAAGGAAGATTGATAAACAATCACGGTGAACCCACAAAGAGTAACGATGGTTATAGGGGTAGAAATTTTTCTACCCTTAGCACATCGTAATTTGCAACGTTAGTCGCCGGTTAGCGACAGCGTAACCCGACAAATCGAAGTCTATAAATCAATCAATTGTAAGCTTTGTAAAAAAATCCCCTTACGCCAACTCTATAAAGACTTTAAGTAATTGGGCCATATTGTCCATACCTATATGAAGATTCTGCTCAATTTCTGCCATGGTAATTTCACCGGCCGTTTTTCCGGCTGCCCAATTAGCAATGACAGAAATAGCGGCATAGTCCATGCCCAGTTCTTTCGCTAAAGCCGCTTCCGGCATACCGGTCATGCCGACCAGATCACAGCCATCTTTTTCCATGCGCTTGATTTCTGCGGCTGTTTCCAAACGAGGGCCTTGGGTGCAGCCATAAGTGCCGATTAGAGTAATGTTAATATTGGCTTTGGCAGCGGCGGCAATTAAAATGGAGCGCAATTTTTGACTGTAAGGATAACTAAAGTCTATGTGCGTAACCGGATAGTTTTCATCTTCAAAAAAAGTATGCAGACGGCTATGGCTGTAATCAATGATTTGATCGGGGATGGCGATATGGGCAGGCAGCATGGCTTCGGTAATACCACCCACGGCAGCCACCGCAATAATCTGCTCAACTCCCAAGTGTTTAAGTCCCCAAATATTGGCGCGATAATTTATTTTATGGGGCGCAATCGTATGCGGATTACCGTGCCGGGCTAAAAATATCACTTCTTTTTGGTTGAGTTCACCGGTAATAAAGTCAGCTGAAGGTGCGCCATAAGGCGTTGTCAGTTTGTCACGTTTGATGATGATTAAGTCACCGAGCTGAGTGAGTCCGGTGCCACCAATAATTGCAAGTTTGGTCATTATGCTGTTTCCTTGTTGATTTCTGAGCAGGCGTAAATACCGGCTGCGTTACGTAAATAACCTTTGTAATCCATACCGTAACCAAACAAGTAACGGTTTGCCACTTCCAGACCAATAAAATCAGCCGTTATCGGCTTTTCATGACCCAGCATCTTATCCATTAACACGGCGCTATAAACCGCTGTTGCGCCCTGCTCCAGGCAATAGGCATGGATGGCAGCCAAGGTTATCCCCTCATCCAGAATATCATCAATAATTAAAATCGTGCGGTCTTTAAGAGGCGTTGCCGGTTTAAGCAGCCATTCAATAACGCCACCGGCGGTCTTGTTTTGATAACGACTGGCGTTAATGGCGTCGATGGTCAGCGGAATGGTTAAGCGGGTAAGCAATTTACCGGCCGCGACTATGCCGCCATTCATCACACAGAGCAATAACGGGTTACGGTCAGCCAATACGGCGTTAATTTGTTCGGCCATTTTATCCAGAGCCGCTTCTACTTCCTGTTCGCTGTAGAGCAAATCGGCATTTTCCTGAACGGTTTTTATTTCTTTAAGCATGTTTTTGAATAAGTTGATTAATAAGATGAGAAGTTTGTTGCCATTTTTCAGAGTTGATAAAGCCCTTGGATTGTTCCGGCTTGCCTTGCATTCGTTTAAGTCGTTGTTCTCTAAGCGGATCTTGCGTGATGGGTAATGCCTCCAGAACCTGCTCAGCCGCAAGCGGATTATTGCACACCAATAACATATCACAACCGGCACGTTGCGCCTGTCTGGCACGCTCGGAAAAATCCCCCACCGATGCAGCTCCGGCCATGCTTAAATCATCACTAAAAACCGTGCCGTTAAAGTTTAATTCTTGGCGTAAAATTTGTTGTATCCAGAACGCTGAAAAACCGGCGGGATTAGGATCAATGTTTGGATAAACAACATGCGCAGGCATAATGCCTTCCAGACCTTCGTTTATCAGGTGCTTAAACGGCAAAAAATCTTTTGCCCTAATACTGTCCAGGTCGCGGTCATCGGTCGGCAAGGCCAGATGCGAATCCAGCGCCACCGCACCATGCCCCGGAAAATGCTTGCCGGTCGCCGCCATGCCCGCCGTATTCATGCCTTTTCTAAATAAGCTGGCCAGTTGTGTCGCTAGTGTCGGGTCGGTTGAAAAAGAGCGATTACCGATGATTTGACTAATACCGCAATCAATATCCAGTACCGGCGCAAAACTAAAATCAACACCCACGGCTAATAATTCAGCGGCCATCAACCAACCTGCCGATTCTGCAAGTTCCGGCGCTTCAGCATAGTAAGCCGCAGGCGGCAAACGTGTAAAACCGGTTTGAAAGCGCTGCACCCTGCCGCCTTCCTGATCCACGGCAATCAGAATGTCGCCCTTACGGGCCGCACGAATACTATTAATCAGCTCGGTCACTTGTTGCGGATTTTGGTAATTACGGGAAAAAAGAATAACCGCGCCGGTATTGGGATGATTTATTTTTTCCTGCTCATGCGGTGCCAAGGTTAAGCCTTCAACATCCAGCATAACCGGACCGATGGGAGTGTGATTTGTCATTATTAAACGTTAGGCTGTTGGGGTGAGATTAGCGGTTGAGTGTATTTTACATCGGGTTGGATTTATTAAGCCGCTTGCTTCAACAAAGGCCAACGTACATCAATCTCGTCCCAAGGTACAAATACTTTATTTTCCTCGTCCTTCTCTATCACCCTCCATTCCATTAAAGCGGTGACATCCTTATGGACGTTGCGATAGTGCCTGTTTAGTTGCTTGGCCAGCGCATAAATCGTTAATGGCCCCAAGGTCTTTAATGCTTCTACCAGCTCCCAGCGTTTGGGTGTAAATACCGCGCCAAACTGAGCCATATTAGTAAATCCAACACTAAAATAGGGTGCAACCGTATTGTTTTTTAATGCGGAATCTAAAACATGCCCCCAGTTCTCAAGCACAGTTCTACCGGATTCACCGACCATTATTTCAAGTGTATTCATTTCCCAAGCTCCTTTATATCGTTCATAAAATCTTGTATCAACGTGGACGCATCACGAAAAATATAAATCATCTCACTATCAAGCAAGTGTTTATGGTCGCCTTTTCCTCGCTCATTGTCATAACCGACTATACGCACACCATCTACCAGATAAACCAGTCGGTACTTAATTCGATGCTCTGAGGGAGGTACAGGCTCCGGCACCTCCCAAATGATGCCCTCAATTACGCCAGCACCCCAGGTTTGTTTGATACGACTTAATAGTTTTGCTTTCATGGAGCTTATTATGCCCTACATTAAAGGGTTTTTAAAACCCCATATACAATATATTAATAATGAAGGAAATTTCAAGCTCCCAAGAGAAAAATTACCCACTAAGCCGGAATAAGGTTATTTCTGCGAAAGAACTTGCCCATTAGACAAATCCAATCGCTTGCTTGATTGGGAAAATCCTACTTTTAATAAGTAAAATATTCTCCGGAAATCACCTTAAACTATGAACAATAAATAGCCTATTAACCACACATGAGCAGCAATATACAGGTATCGTCACCGTAGAGACGCGATTTATCGCGTCTCTATTTATCGCGTCTCTATTTATCGCGTCTCTATTTATCGCGTCTCTATTTATCGCGTCTCTATTTATCGCATCTCGATTTATCGCGTCTCGATTTATCGCGTCCCTACATCCGAAAACCCA
>CAIQND010000939.1 GCA_903873045.1 uncultured Methylococcaceae bacterium
CTTGCCGCAAAGGGTCATCAACTAAAAGTAGCGCGTTATCCTTATGGCGATATGCAGGCCGTGTTATTAAATAAAGCCAACCAGTCACTGTCTGCTGCCAGTGATAAACGCGGCGAGGGCAGGGCGGTTGTTGGGCATTAATGAAGTAGATATTTGGCATGGCAAAGTCATGGCCGAGGACGCTGATTATCACGCTTATTGGCGCGTCCTTGATGAGGCCGAGCAAACGCAAGCCCAAAAATTTAAAAATGATTTGTTACACAAACGTTATGTAGAAATACATGGCCGTTTAAGAAATCGGTTGGCTCATTTGCTTAATCAGTCACCGGAAAAAATAAGCATAAAAAAAGCTGCACAGGGCAAACCTTATCTGGCCGATTATCCCGAGTTGGCCTTTAATTTGTCACATTCGGCAGACCGAGTGCTGATTGCCATGAGCTGGAACTGTCAACTGGGTGTTGATATTGAGCTTTGTAAACCAAGAATTAACGTGTCCGGTCTGGTTAATAAATGTTTTGCTGATGAAGAAATAGCCCATTGGAATCAACTGCCTGAAACCCTGAAAAATCAGGAGTTTTACCGTTACTGGACACGCAAAGAAGCTTTTGTAAAAGCTACCGGACACGGTATTACTTTAGGATTAAATCAGTGTGTTATCAATCCTGAAAACCCCACAGAATTTTTAAGGATTCCTGAGTTGTGCGGTAATGCTTCTGCGTGGCACGTTCTGGATATTGAGTTGGGGGAAGGTGTTTGCGGCGCAATAGTCGCAGATAAAAAACTTTCGGCTACCCTCTTAAAATGGGATAGATAACTTCCCAGCTCGGCAGGGGATAGTCAGGCTGATTACTGTCTATTGGTGAATACGCCGAGCTGGGGCTCAGCGTTCCCGGAATCAATAGGCCGGTTTTATTTATCTGTTCCGGTTTAAATGGGCAGCCAAACTTTCTGTTATCAGGTTGATGGATTTTTTAGCGTAAATAAGGCTACTCAGTGGGTTATTAATAGTGCAGAATACAGACACATAAACGGGGTCACCTTGAAATGATACCCTTCAAGGGTTATTCAAACACGTCAAACTGGAGTTTTTTCATTGAAAAACAAGTTAATCAAGCTGTTCGCCGGGTTGTGCGCTCTCATTTTTAGTGGTTGTGCCAGTCAAAACAGGCCGTCTGTCCAACCGGTAGCGCAGGTAAATTTGAATCAATTCATGGGGGCTTGGTATGTGATTGCGTGTATTCCCACGATGATTGAAACCGAAGCCTATAATGCCGTTGAATCCTATCAACTTGCAAAAGATGGCAGCATTAATACCACGTTTACCTTTAGAAAAGGTGGTTTTGATGGCCCTGAAAAGCGTTATAATCCCACCGGTTTTGTTGTTGAAAATACTAATAATGCAGTCTGGGGTATGCAATTTATCTGGCCTTTCAAAGCAGAATATATCATTGCGTATCTGGATAAAGATTACTCCACCACCATTATCGCCAGAAATGCCAAGGACTATGTCTGGATTATGGCTCGCACACCGGTGGTCAGTGATAGCCAATGCCTGGAATTAACTAAGGAAGTAACAAGCCTGGGTTATGATGTAAACAAGTTATACAAAGTGCCGCAACAAGTCATTAAATAACATCGTTGAAAAAACAAGTCGCGGGTTAGCGAAAGCGTAACCCGACAAATCAAAGTAACTGTGTCGGGTTACAGCTAGAACTAGAGCCTGCTAACCCGACCTTATATTATTAGTGTTTTTTGTAAAAAAAGTGTCAACCACTTTTGGGCTTCTGTAAAGGATGCCCGAAATATCAACCACCAACTTTAGACAGGACAAGCAAAAAGGCTTAACCGTCAATACGGTTAACTATGATAAAGCATCAAAGGAAACCGTTCGCTGAGCGGAGTCGAAGCGAGTTGTCCGCTTCGACTCCGCTCAGTGAACGGTTTAACCTTAAACTGTCCCGCCTTAAGTAGGTAGTCGAAATATCCTCTCCTTTTTCGTCAGTGAATCTGGAAAGCGTTATAGCGCAAATGCCTCGAAGATATTTATTGTTGACAAGTTGGCCGGGTAAGTTATAATGGTCGGCTTCTTCGGGGTTAAGTGGTTCAGCCCTGAAGCAGGACAAAAAATAAAACTGTCGACAGGGTGTTGACAAACCGGATCGGCTCTGTATAATAGGCCGACTAAACGGGGCTTCGGTTCCACGCTCTTTAACAACTCGATCAAAATAATTTGTGTGGGTGCATGTGGTGATTGTTAGTGCTGTTAACAAATAATCGACACAAGAACAACACATTAAGAAGTAATTTTTAACGTTTAGTTTGTAGTCGAGCCAAGATTGGCCACTCATCTTATTGAGTGGCAAACTGATTTAAACTGAAGAGTTTGATCATGGCTCAGATTGAACGCTGGCGGTATGCTTAACACATGCAAGTCGAACGGTAACAGGCCTTCGGGCGC
>CAIQND010000940.1 GCA_903873045.1 uncultured Methylococcaceae bacterium
CGTGCCCACGCGCTGCGTGGGCATGCAGTGTCAGACGCGCCAGCGTTGTGAGTCGGGACGCAGCGCGTCTGCACTCGGTTACCACGCGGCGCGTGGGAACCAGAATAAGTGCTGTCCCGCGTCCTGCTCTCGTGCCCACGCGCTGCGTGGGCATGCAGTTCCCGACGCGCCAGCGTTGTGAGTCGGGACGCAGCGCGTCTGCACTCGGTTACCACGCGGCGCGTGGGCATGCAGTTCTCGACGCGCCAGCGTTGACTATGAACAATCACAAAGCCATTTGCCAAAATCCCGTTAGGCGATTATCGTTCAATGTTATACCAATATCCCATTATTCGCTCTTTAGGAGTACCTATTCAGCCCCCCTTTTTGAAAAAGAGGCTTGAATACTTACGACTTTTTGTTACTTGGCGAATCATTCTGCTGCTCAGTCTCCCGCCTTAAGTTGGTAGCCGTATAAGCAGTAGACAAAGCACAATCAAAGAGGATATAAATTTAAAAGCCACCCCAGAGACACCCAGATATAATGCACTCAATAACCTGAACAGCTCTTGTTGCCCAGGAATGTGCATGAAATAATGTAACCAAATATAGAGCCATGTAGAAGTAAAGCGACATTCGACCACCCTCACCCCAGCCCTCTCCCAGAGGGAGAGGGCGCTTTATGTTGCTTTACTTCTAAGCCACTCTATAACATCTAACTCCCCCCTTTGTAAAAGGGGGCTTGAATACTTACCTTAACTTAACGGCATTGCGGTAACGCTCATCAAGGATATTAAAAAGAAAGAATTACGGGAAACCCCATGCACAGTTGCCATTTTTGTAAAACCAAACATACACAGTTTTTTAAAAATACCCCAAGGAACCCATACTTTTATGCACACAAACCCTCGACCTTCTTGTTCATTCAGCCATCGATGGATACCAAAAGTAATTCTAATACTCACCTTGGCATTGAGTACGAATGCTTGCAGTTTGCTCAAAAGTACCCTGGAATTACCTGAAAGGAGCATCCGTTCACTGTTTTCGCTCCACCAGAATAACGATGCACCCGATCCTGTCGAGCTGCAATCCCAGTTGCTCCGCTTTGCGGACAATTATATTGATGCGGTCAACCTCGCCATTACTAAATTACAGCAAGTAGATGGACAACCTGCCCAACGGCACAGCATACTGATACGTCGCATCTCCATTACCAATGATATATTGGCCATCGCCACGGGTGCCAACGCCTACGCCAATCTCTTGGACATGGTCATCTTCGTCACCTTGAACAGGATGAATGTCGAGGACTATTGGATGCCCAAACGCTTCGGCGAATCGGCCAAAGCCTTGCTGCACGCTTCACAAGAAACGGAGAAGGAAATTTGGCGGATCGCCGCAACGACACTCAAGCCCTTACAGATCGAAGAACTTCGCGCCGCCATAAAAGCTTGGCACGAGCAATACCCGGACGGACGTGCGCCCAGCGATGTCGGCTCACTTGGCTTCGCTGCCGAAGTGGGGCAGATGAACCGCAACCCTCAGCCAGGAATAACCAGTAGCGTTTTCAACCTGATTGCCATCGATCCTCTGGCTGGACTCGACCCCGCCACCCGTGAATTAGCCAATACCCGTCTGTTCGCTGAACGCGGTATGTTCCTGACACGGCACATGCCGACCCTGATCCGTTGGGAAACCGAGTTACTGGTTATTCAGGCGGTGGAAATGCCTCAGATGGAAAAACTGCTGGCCAGCACTGCCCAACTGTCCGAATCCGCAGACCGGTTCAGCCAGACGGCGGAACGTCTACCCGGACTCATCAGCGCCGAGCGCGAGCAGATCGTCCAAGCCCTGAATGCGCAACAGCCAGGACTCACCAGCCTTGCAGCACAGACTCAGAAAGCACTGGACGCAGGCCAACAAATGTCCACTGCTTCCACTGCCACCCTAAAGTCTTTTCAAGAGGTGTTGCGGCAACTCGACGCCAGTCCATCAAACCCGAACACCGAGCCCTTCCGCATCAACGACTACACTGCCGCCGCCGCACAGTTCAACGCCACTGCGCAAGACTTGGTGAAATTATTGCAAGCCTTCGACCAAACTCTGGCTCCCGGAAAGCTTGACGGACTGTCAACCCGATTGGATGCATTGACCAAGCAAACCCAAGCCAGCGGTAAAGAATTAGTGGATTACACGTTTAGGCAAATCTTGTTTTTGAGCTTGATTCTGATGGTTTTCGCTTGCGGGATAGTACTGGTTTCCGCCGTGGCTTTTTGGATGTTGAAGAAAAAATTTGCTTGAACCATGCGGGGCAGGAACCGGAGCCATGTAGAGGTTAGCTTATTGAGCGTAGCGAGATAACGTAATCCGACATTTTCAGGCGTAGGCCGGAATAAGACCACCCAAGCGTAGCGAGTGGTGGCGTTTCCGGCAATTCGTGCGGGCATGTGCCGGAAACGCTTGTTCTCGCTCACGCTCGAAAAGTCTTATTCCGGCCTACAGGGCTACCGTTAGTGTGGGAGCGACGCC
>CAIQND010000941.1 GCA_903873045.1 uncultured Methylococcaceae bacterium
AGGCTCGGTATGCTTGTATGGTGTTCGATTGCTGGAAGTGGACGGGCATCACCTGTGGAGGCGGAGAGAATCCCTGGTTGGGTAGCGGAGGGAGATTAGCATCAATTCTGCCTGCCCATAATCGCATACTTTTAACCGGATTGACCTGCGATGATGGATAGGTGAATTGTATCGGTTCATTTTTGTGCCTTGCGTAGTTGAGCCGTTGGGTGGTTTTGGGCAGGGGTAAACCCCGCCCCTACATTGATATTGTTTGAATCGTTCAGGTCGGGGCGGTTTACCCGGCCATCACACTACATTGTTTGAAACGTTTCCGTAGGGGCTGGGCTTGCCCCTGCCCTCACACTGCAATTTGTCCATTCATTAATTTGGGCAATAAAATATCCCGTGCTTCACGAAGTTTGGTGTTTTGTTTTAATAGGTTCTCAATTAGATTAAATAAGATTTCAAATTCTTTTTCAAATTCAATCAATATCCTTTCTGATTTAGGCAGCTTTATTTTCATTTGCCTGAATTTGCCTTTCGAAATTTCTAAGAATGTTGAGCCGTTAGCATTACCAATGATTTCTTCTTTTCTATTCTTCAAATCAAAAAGCATATAGGCTCTATGATTTTCATTAAAAGGGATAATATTAATGAAACCTTGATTTGTTGATGCAGGTTTATTAATCAACCCAAAATAACCAATGCTGGCTCGGCTTGTCATTAAAATTGTTTTTGGTGGCACTAACTTGGCTGAACTTTTTTGTAATCCTAATTCTGTAATTTTCTTATCGCTATCTAACAAAACAATTGAATTATGTTTGGTTAAATCAGTTGGAGAAAACCAAAGAATTTCGCCTTCATCCCAAAATTGTCTGTTACTTGTTGCTGGTGTTCCACCACCTAATGTTTCACAAACTTCGTCAATCGTAAACTCCTCCAACTTCTCACTATTAACAATTCCCTTGTACTTCAAAAACGCCTGCTCCTCCAGTAATTTTATCCGCTTCAAATTATTTTCTATCAAATCATCATAAGCCGATAAGATAGAGGCTATTTTGCGTTGTGTAGGGAGTGGAGGGTAGACCAATTCGGTTGAAGATAAAATTCCCCCACTCAGGTTTAGCATGGTTGAACCTACTGCCTTATTTAAAATAGCTTCAACAACATGAGCCAGAGTGAAATAGTAGTAAAGATAATTAGGGTCAACAATATCATCATTCAATCTAATTTTTAAGCATCCAGTTCCACATAGCCATCCTTCGTTTTCTTGCTTGCATATTACTCTTTTATTAATATCACCTCTCCTCGGCAATACCAAATCTCCAATATTCAATTTATGTTTACTTAGCCGGTCTGCATCATTATCGTTTATTCTTGCAATTGAACTTGTATCAACTCTATCATTAATAATATCTTTTGGCATCACAACGGGAATGCCCTCAGATTTATAGTCATGCCGATGTAATTGAGAACCGAATGGACCTGACTGAATTCTACCGCCATAAGCCTTTACTAACTCACCTAAAGTTTTTCTTTCCCACTTCATAGAACAACCATCTTAAAATTCTCAGCAATCAAACTCGCCAAAGCAATTGCTTCCTCATTCAAGCCCGCCAATTCAATATGTATTTCATTAAGCCGTTCTTCATAATCAAAATCGTCATCGGTGGCGGCATCCACGCCGACATAGCGACCCGGACTTAAACTCCAATCTTTGGCTTCAATGTCTTGTTGGTTGACGACTTTGCATAAGCCTTCGACATCGGTGTAAACGCCATCAGGAAAGCGGCTTTGTAACCAATGGGCTTGTTTCCAGAAATAGTCGGTTTCGTGCAGCAGTCCGGGTTCGCCTTCATCGGGGTTGCCGCTGAGTTGTTGTTGCAGGGCTTTGAGCCGGTCGAGTTGTTCTTTTAGGTTGAGGTCTTTCCAGTCTTTGTTTTTGTTGAGTTGGTGTTCTTTGACGGCAGTGGCGATTACATCCAGCAATTGTTTAATGAGTTTGTCTTGCGGTTTGCGTAACGCCTTACAAAGTAACGCCATATTTTCCGTACGGGCAATCCCTTGCGGTTGCGGATAAAGGGCAGGGGCAGGGGCAGGAGCAAGCCCAGCCCCTACGAGATGGTTTTGTTGTTCGTAAACACTGGCGATGTCTTCAATAGTCAAGGCATCGACAAACACTCCGACTGCCGGGTTTTCTTGGGCATAGTGCGTGGCAAAATCGCTGACGGTTTTATGTACACGCTGAAACTGCTTTTGTAATTCAAGGGTGGTTTCGGCGGTTTCTTTGGCTAAAGCGGCAGACGTTTCCAGATAACTTTTTACAGTCGCTGCAAACTTTTGGTTATTGCCTCGATACAAATTGACGATGCAAATCAGGTTTTGTAATTGTTCAGGGCTAAAATCGTTGACCTTGCTGGTGACCTTACGATAAATTTTACGGGCATCCAGCATCAGGACGTTATCGCTGTTATTATGGGCACCCGCAAGGGATGCCCCTACAGATTCTTTGGCGAGGTCAAAAAACCACAAGGTGCAAGGCAAGGAACGGGTATAGAAAAAGTTATTGCCTATCGCCATCATCACATCAACGGCTCCGGTTTTGACCAGTTTTTCGCGAATGTCTTTTTCGCTGTGTCCGGCATCACTGGCAGACGAGGCCATGACAAAACCGGCGCGTCCGGTAGGTTTTAGGTAGTTGTAGAAATACTGTATCCATAAATAATTGGCGTTGTCGTTTTTGGGCAGGTTGACTTTACCGTCCAACAGTAAACGCGGATCTTTCTTGACCGTGTCTTTGGCTTTATCGACGCCATCGACATTAAAAGGCGGATTGGCCATGACAAAATCAGCGCCGCCGACCAGGTTGTGTTTGTCTTCGTAAAAAGTGTTGCCTTCTTGTATATTGCCTTCCAAGCCATGCACGGTGAGGTTCATCTTGGCTAATTTGGTATTGAGATCGGCTTTTTCTTGTCCGTAAAAAGTGACTTTCTCGGCCGGTTTTAAGCCTTCGCTTTCGATAAAATATCCGGTTTGTACAAACATGCCCGCACTGCCACAAGCCGGGTCAAAGACGATGCCGTGGTCAGGTTCAATGACATTGACGATGGTTTGCACCAAACTCATGGGCGTGAAAAACTCGCCGCCTTCCTGTGCGCCGGTCATGGCAAATTTACCCAAAAAGTATTCGTAAATCTTGCCAAACAAATCACCTTCGGCTTTTTGCAGCACTTCTTTGTTAAAAATGCGTAGGAGTTCGCGTAACAAGTCTTTACTGAAAATGGAGAAATTCTTGGGCAATACGCCTTTGAGGTTGTCGTATTCGTCCTCAATCAGTTTCATGGCGTTATCAATCGCTGCACCGATGTCGGCACTTTCCGGCAAGGCGACCAAATAATCAAAATGGGCTTGATCCGGCAAGAACATGGAATTTTGTTCTTCAAAATCCTTTTTGGTCAACGCCCGTCTGCCGCGTTGCGGATGGGTAGGCAAGG
>CAIQND010000942.1 GCA_903873045.1 uncultured Methylococcaceae bacterium
AATGCTTAAATTTATAATCCCCTTACTATTATTCATTATCCTGGCGGTGTTTCTGGCGCTGGGTTTAAATCTTAATCCCGGTGAAATTCCTTCACCGTTTATTAACAAGCCCGCACCGAACTTTTCCGCTCCCAAGTTGCAAGTGCCTGAGCAAAAATTAACGCCTGCCGATTTAAAAGGTAAAGTCTGGCTGTTTAATGTCTGGGCATCGTGGTGTGTGTCGTGTCGTGCCGAACATCCGATATTGAATCAGTTGGCTCAACAACAGGCGGTTGTTATCGTCGGGTTGAATTATAAGGATGATCCTAATGATGCCCAAAAATGGCTGGATACCTTGGGTAATCCCTATAACGTCAGCATTATGGATCAGGATGGCCGTATCGGAATAGACTATGGCGTTTACGGTGTACCGGAAACGTTTGTCATTGATAAAAAAGGGCTGATTCGTTATAAACATACCGGACCGGTTACTGCGGAAGATGTGCAGCACATCTTTCTTCCTTTAATTGCCAAATTACAAGCGGAATCTTAATGAAGCGTTTATTGTTTATTTTTTTGTTGATGGTGTCTGGTAGCAGTTACGCACTGGATTATCGGCAATTATCTGATCCCAAGCTGCAAGAAAGCTACGAGACTTTGACTTCGGAATTAAGGTGTCTGGTGTGTCAAAATCAAACCATCGGCGATTCCAATGCCGAACTGGCCGCAGATTTGCGCAGGCAAGTTTATGAAATGTTGGAACAGGGAAAATCCAAGGAAGAAATTGTTCAGTTTATGACGGATCGCTACGGTGACTTTGTGTTATATAAACCGCCCTTTAAAGGCAAAACCAGTGTGCTCTGGATTGCGCCGGTGGTTTTTTTATTAATGGGTTTAATCGCGGTATTTGTTTTTATCAGGCGTAAACAAGCCGCCGCCATCATTTTGCATCCTGACTCAGGAACCTTGCAAAGGGATATTGAAAAACAAAAAAAAATTCGCAGTTTGTTGGAAAAAGGTAACCGCTCTTGAATATGCTATTTTTATTGATTGTCAGTGTTCTGATATTAATCGCTTTTTTACTGATCTTGCCGCCGTTATGGCGTAAACAAACGGTTCAAGAGGCTGACCTTGACCAATGCAACATTACCATTGCGCAGCATCGTTTGGCTGAACTTAAAGAAAACAGAGTGTCAGGTGGTTTAAGCCAGGCGCAATATGAGGAGCAGTTAGCCGATCTTGAGCAGGCATTGAGTGATGACCTGGAAATAAAAAGCCACGTAATCGCCGCACAAAGTCAGGGCAGGTGGGTGATTTATGTCTTGGCTTTGGGAATCCCTTTGTTGGCAGGGTCACTTTATTTTACGTTGGGTAATTATCAGGCCATCAGTCACAGTGCTGAAATGTCTGTCGATCCGGAGGCACTCAAGCTTGCAGAAATCAACAAAATGGTTGGTGGTTTGGCTGCAAAGATGAAAGCCAATCCTGATGACGCTAAAGGTTGGTTAATGTTGGGTCGTTCTTATAAAGCTTTGGATCAATTTCCTAAAGCCGTTGATGCGTTTGCCAATGCCTATCGCTTGTTGGGTGATCAAGCCGAAGTCATGTTGCTTTATGCTGATGCCATCGCTTATGCCAATGATAAAAACCTGGCAGGAAAACCCACAGAATTGGTCTTTAAAGCCTTGGCACTGGAACCGGACAATATGAACGCTTTATGGCTGGGTGGCATGGCAAAAGCCCAACAAGGTGATCCTGCTAC
>CAIQND010000943.1 GCA_903873045.1 uncultured Methylococcaceae bacterium
CGGAGATTAATTTATGGTTGATAGGTATAAGGTTATTTCTGCGAAAGAACTTACCCATTAGACGAATCCAATCGTTTGCTTGATTGGGAAAATCCTACTTTTAATGGGTAAAATATTCTCCGGAAATCACCTTAGCTGTCGGGTTTCAGCTATGATTTGATAGGCTCACTTGCATCATTTTTTAAAATCAATGAATAAAAACTTGAATATCGAGTCATGGTTTTTAAAAGAGGCGAAGCACGTGCCTTGTCGTTTTTGTGGTAAATTTACCATCTCGCCAAGTTTTGACTTGGAATTGTGTAAAAAATAATGAGGAATTCTTATGAAAATAAAAATACTAGTTGCTGTTACCGGTTTATTGTCACTGGCATCGTTACCCGTGTATGCACATACCGGCTTGGGTACTGTTTATGGTTTAGTCGACGGGTTGTTGCATCCTTTAATGGGTATTGATCATTTGCTGGTAATGCTGGCAATCGGTCTGTGGGCTGCAAAGCTTGGCGGGCGGGCGTTGTGGATGGTGCCCGGCAGTTTTTTGCTGGCGATGGCCACAGGCGCGGGTTTGCATTATACGGGCCTCACCATAAGCGCGGCGGAAACATGGGTGGCTTTTTCGGTGCTGGCGTCAGGCTGGTTGGTATTGAAAAACCAGCACATTTCTTCGGGTTTTGCGGTCGCTATCGCCGCCGGATTTGCACTCAGCCACGGTTATGTTCATGCGGCAGAATTGCAAGTCGGCACTGATGCCGTTGGCTACGTATCGGGATTTCTGTTAACGACGGCCGTGCTGCATGGCTTGGGTGTTGCGGTGGGTTTATCGGGAACGGTCAGGCTAAAAATTATTAATACCGCATTGGGACTGCTTTGTGCCGTCGTGGGTACAACCTTGTTGGTTGGCATCTAGGCAGATGTTTGCCGATAGTAAGGAGACCGGATTCGCCAGCGCAGAAAGCAGGCCGGTACAAGGCTGGGAAGCCACGCTGGAGCTGGGTTTTGAACTTAGTCATGATAAAACGGTGTTGGCGCATCGCCGTCATCAAGGGCCGTTAACCGTACAACGACCTTTTTATCCTGAGGGCGGCGTTTGTCATCTGTATTTGTTGCATCCACCCGGTGGCGTAGTGTCCGGTGACAGTTTGACGATAGCGATAACAGCCGCCGCCAATAGCGCCGCTCTGGTAACAACACCGGCAGCTGGCAAGTTTTATCGTAGTGCAGGTGAACTCGCCCGGCAATCGGTTACCTTGACCGTAGCGGCAGGCGCGGTTCTGGAATGGTTGCCACAAGAAACCATTATTTATGAAGGGGCGCGGGTGGTCTCTAAACTGCGCGTTGATTTGGAAACAAGTGCCCGTTTTATTGGCTGGGAAGTGCTTGCCTTGGGTCGTCCCGCTGCTAATGAAGGTTTTATGGCGGGTGAAGTGAACATGAGTTGGCAACTATTTCGTGCCGGTGAGCTTTTTTATCGGGAACATTTAAAGCTGGATGCCTACGCTTTTGCAGCACGTTGGGGAATGAACGGACATTCCGCTTGCGGAACGATGCTTGTTTGCCCCGCGTCATCTGCTCATTTGGAGGCCGTACAACAACTGATAGGTGATACCGCAGGGCGCGGTGTTACGTTAATAGACGATCTGTTGATTTGTCGCGCTCTTGATAACCGGGCGGATCAGTTACGCGGATTTTTTCAACAGGTTTGGGTCTTGCTAAGGCCTGACATTTTGCAACGTAACGCCTGCGAGCCACGTATCTGGGCAACCTGATTAACCAAAAAAGGATAACACATGCATTTAACGCCACGCGAAAAAGACAAGCTACTGATTTTTACTGCCGGATTATTGGCAGAACGCCGAAAAGCGAGAGGTTTAAAACTTAACTACCCGGAAGCCATCGCTTATATTACCGCCGCCATTATGGAGGGTGCCAGGGATGGACGCACGGTCGCTGAATTAATGGAATTTGGCCGCACTTTGCTAAACCGTGAGGATGTCATGGAGGGTATTGCCGACATGTTGCCTGATGTGCAGGTAGAAGCCACGTTTCCCGATGGTACTAAGTTGGTTACGGTTCATAACCCCATTGAATAGCAAAACAGGCTACCAACGCGGGACATAGTCGAGACTTAACCGTTCGTCCTGAGCCTGTCGAAGGATGAGCGGTTAAGTCGTTCATGGTTCGACAAGGCTCTCCTGAGCGCCAGACGAAGGGCTCATCACGAACGGCTTAACCTAAAACTGTACCGTCTTATAGCCGCAAAACAGGGCGTGCCATGCACGCCAACGATAATAATGACCATGAAAGAGTAGGAGCAGAGCCATGATACCTGGAGAAATTATCCCGGCCGAGGGTGATATTGAGCTGAATGCCGGTTGCGCAGTTATTTCGCTGGTTGTTGCCAACAGCGGTGACCGACCCATACAAGTCGGTTCGCATTATCATTTTTTTGAAACCAATCCGGCACTGCATTTTGACCGGGACAAAACGCTGGGCTTTAGGCTGGATATTCCAGCGGGCACCGCTGTCCGCTTTGAGCCAGGACAGTTTAGGGAAATACATCTGGTGCCCTTTTCAGGGTTACGCCGTGTTTACGGTTTTCGTCAGGCAATCATGGGCGAACTAAAGGAGTCGGTATGAGCAGAATTAGCAGACAGGCTTACAGTGATATGTTTGGCCCGACTACCGGCGATAAAGTGCGCCTCGGCGATAGCGGCCTGTTTTTACAAGTCGAAGCGGATCGCACACTATACGGCGAAGAAGTTAAGTTTGGTGGCGGCAAAGTGATACGCGACGGGATGGGGCAAAGTCAGATTGATTCTTCGCTGGCGATGGATTTAGTGATTACCAACGCATTGATTGTCGATTATTGGGGTATTATCAAAGCCGATGTCGGCATCAAAAACGGCCGTATCGCCGTGATAGGCAAGGCCGGTAATCCCGATATCCAAAGCGGCATCGATATTATAATTGGCCCCGGCACCGAGATTATTGCCGGTGAAGGGCAAATTTTAACCGCAGGCGGTGTTGATGCGCATATCCATTTTATTTGTCCGCAGCAAATAGAAGAAGCGCTGTCATCCGGTGTCACCACCATGATCGGCGGTGGCACGGGGCCTGCGACCGGCACCAACGCGACGACTTGTACGCCGGGGCCCTGGAATATTCAGCAGATGTTGCGGGCGCTGGATGGTTTTCCCATGAATTTTGGCGTGCTGGGTAAAGGCAATGCCAGCCTGCCGGCCGCTTTGGAAGAGCAGGTGCGTGCCGGTGCCATGGGTTTAAAACTGCATGAAGATTGGGGTACCACGCCAGCAGCGATTGATTGCTGTTTGTCGGTGGCCGACCGTTTTGATGTGCAGGTCGCGATACATACCGATACCTTGAATGAATCGGGTTTTGTTGAAGATACCATTGCCGCTTTTAAAGACCGCACCATTCATACCTACCATACCGAAGGCGCGGGCGGCGGTCATGCGCCGGATATTATCAAGGCCTGCGGCTTGCCTAATGTGCTGCCCTCGTCAACCAATCCAACGCGACCTTTTACCATTAACACGGTCGACGAACATCTGGATATGCTGATGGTTTGCCATCATCTTGACCCCTCCATTCCCGAAGATGTGGCGTTTGCCGAGTCACGTATCCGTCGTGAAACGATAGCGGCGGAAGATATACTGCATGATTTGGGCGCTTTTTCGATGATTTCATCGGATTCCCAAGCCATGGGCCGAGTGGGTGAAGTCATTATTCGCACCTGGCAAACGGCGCATAAAATGAAACTGCAACGTGGCAGTTTGCAGGAAGATTCTGCATACAATGATAATTTTCGCATTAAACGCTATATCGCCAAGTACACAATCAATCCGGCCATTAGTCACGGTATCTCGCACGAAGTCGGTTCAATAGAAGTCGGCAAGTTGGCCGATCTGGTGTTATGGAATCCGGCTTTTTTCGCCGTAAAACCCAGCCTGATTATCAAAGGTGGCTTGATAGCGTTAGCCGCGATGGGCGACATCAATGGGTCAATTCCAACGCCACAACCGGTGCATTATCGCTCGATGTTTGGTTCCTTCGGCCAGACTGCCTCGGCTACGTCGATGATTTTCTTGCCGCAAGCCGCCGTTGATGGAGGTGTTTCAGAGGCTTTGGGCTTGCGTAAACGCGTGGGCATTGTCAAAAATACCCGCACTATCGGCAAAAAAGATTTGATCCATAATCACTACCAGCCCGTTATGGAAGTAGATCCGCAGACCTATGCCGTGCGTGCCGATGGACAGTTGCTGACTTGTGAGCCGGTGGCCGTTTTACCTTTTGCACAACGGTATTTTCTGTTTTAAGAAAATCCACCGACTTTTAAGAAGTATAAATTTCGTGTAGTTGTTAACCTCCCCCTTTGAAAAAGGGGGATTGAGGGGGATTTATCTAATAAAATCTCCCCTAACCCCTCTTTTTCAAAGAGGGGGACTGAATAATTACAAAAATGCCTTGCTCCAACGGATACCTCCTCTAATGACCACTATGTTGAAATTGACTGAACTTGCTCCACCCGAAACCCAGGCTGACGATGTCTTAACGTTGCCTTTTGAATATCGCCAGAAAAGCCGTTTGCCTGCACGTACCGATGGCGGTGTGGCCGTTGGCGTGTTTTTGCCGCGCGGACACCGTTTGCTTTCAGGTGTTATTTTGACAGGCGCAGAGCGTTTTAAGGTGCTGATAAAAGCGGCACCCGAAACAGTTTCAGTGGTGTGTAGTGATGATGCCTTGCAATTTGCACGCGCCTGTTATCATTTGGGTAACCGTCATGTCGCCTTACAGATTTTACCGGGTGAGCTGCGCTATTTGAGTGACCATGTTTTGGATCACATGGTGGAAGGTTTGGGCTTGGTGGTAACGCATGACATTATGCCGTTTGAGCCGGAAGCTGGTGCTTATCACAGTCATGATTAATGATCTTGCCCTGTTGCGTTTGCTGCAACTGGTCAGTCCGGGTTTGCCGATTGGCATGTACAGCTATTCCCAAGGCTTGGAACGTGCCATTGACGATGGCTGGGTCACCACTTCCGCTGAAGTCCATGAATGGCTTGAAGGTTTGCTGGAACATGGCCTGACGCAGATTGACCTGCCGGTCATGATGCGCCTGTATGATGCCTGGACATTGGCTGATAACGAGGCCGTTGTGCGCTGGAGCAAAACCTTGACTGCTTGCCGTGAAACGGCTGAATTACGCGCTGAAGACAGGCAAACAGGACAGGCGCTGGCGCGATTACTGGTTGCGCTGGAGTTGGACGATGCCGCTGAGTGGTTACGCAAACCGGAGGCAACGTTCGCCACTTTGTTTAGTCTTGCCGCAGTCCGTTGGGCCATTCCAAAGCACGAGGCGGCCATCGGTTACTTGTGGAGCTGGCTGGAAAATCAGGTGTTATGTGCCGTTAAACTGGTGCCCTTGGGACAGGTCGCCGGTCAACGTTTGTTAATAGCATTGGCAGCCAGACTGCCGGAACAGGTCAATCGTGCGTTACTGCTTGCAGATGATGAAATTGGCAGCAGCGCGTTTGGTTTGGCCTTGGCAAGTAGTCGCCATGAAACACAGTATTCCAGATTATTTCGTTCTTAAAGTGAGTAGATGATGAGTGATAAACAGGTACTTCGGGTAGGCATAGGTGGGCCGGTAGGTTCAGGTAAAACAGCGTTGGTGGATGCTTTGTGCAAACGCATGCGTGAGCAATTTGAAATGGGTGTCGTCACCAATGATATTTACACCCGCGAAGACCAGCAATTTTTGATTCGCAGTCAGGCCTTGCCGGAAGACAGGATTATCGGCGTGGAAACCGGCGGCTGTCCGCATACGGCCATCAGGGAAGATGCATCGATGAATCTTGCCGCCGTTGATGAGCTTTGTGAACGCTTTGATAATCTGGATTTTATTATGGTGGAAAGCGGCGGCGATAATTTAAGCGCAACCTTTAGCCCCGAACTGGCCGACCTGACCATCTATGTGATTGATGTCTCGGCCGGTGACAAAATACCCAGAAAAGGTGGCCCCGGGATTACCCGCTCTGATTTGCTGGTGATTAACAAAATTGATTTGGCACCTTATGTCGGTGCCTCGTTGGACGTTATGGATCGCGATGCCAAAAAAATGCGCGGTGAGCGGCCGTTTGTCTTCACCAATCTTAAAACCGGTTTAGGACTGGAAACCATTGTGCAATTCATTATTACTGCGGGCATGTTGACCACCGTGGCCGCGTGATATCTGATGGGGTAGAAAATTTTCTACCCCATACGCATCAACTTAAAGATATTACAGACCACGAAGACACGAAGTTCACGAAGAAAAACCAAAGCAAAATATTCGTAATTATTCAGTCCCCCTCTTTGAAAAAGAGGGCTACCCACTTTAGCCGGGACATTTTTTGTAGGGGCAGGCTTTACGCCTGCCCTTTAATGCCACGATGTTAGCAGGGTAACCGCAAGGGATTACCCCTACAAGACACGGATATCGTTACATAAAAGGCCATCCACGTA
>CAIQND010000944.1 GCA_903873045.1 uncultured Methylococcaceae bacterium
CTGTACCCATTTAAGTCAGCGCGGCTTGCTATCAGGTGTAGATAAGCCGATGTATTCTTCCACGCCACCCAGTTAGGTGCTTAATATCGTTTGGAGTACGAATGGGACTGACAATAAAAAAGGGCTTTAGGGGTAATTTTGTGATTGATCGGCTTGGGAAATACCTCTTATCTTATTTCCTAAACCCACAAAACTACCTCTAAAACCCTATTCTGAGTGATCAATTCCTCAATGTGTCTATTGTATACCAAGTCTTTCAAAATTAAAATCCCCGTGAAAGCCAAAAGTTTTAATATTTGACAATTCGCGCTCAAAGCTAAAGTACCTAGCCAGTTCTTCGGGGGCAAATTTTATGCCTTTACCCTCTAAATAGTCCCTGTTTACATGGCAAATCAGGTCATCTTCGTTTTGGTCTATGTACACAAATTCAGGCTGGGCGGTCAGTTCACATAGTCTTTTTGAGCGTATGCTAAAGCCACCATTGCCTACCCGCCTGTTTTCAGGATGCCAATGCCATACCGCGCCTATGTAGTCATAGTCTAAAAATAAAGGCTTCCAAGCTTCGGGGTTAATAATGTACCCATCCCATTGCACTATCAAAACAAAGTCCGTGTGGATGTGTTTATGCAGTTTTTGGATGATAAATTTGCTATATGCCTGACGGCTATTGATTTGTGGGTCATTTATAAAGACTTCCCCGCCAAAATCAAAGTATTCCTTGCACCTGTCAAAAGTTTGTTTAGCGCGGTCAGGCTGTACCGAATCAATACAACATAGCGTAATGTTGTTTAATCTAACTCGGGCCATATCATTTTATAAGTAAGCGGAAAAAGACTTTTTCTAGACACTAAGCCGTGACTTTCTTTTTCTAGCGTGGCAGCTAGGATTACCAGCTTGTCGTAAGGAATGTCGCTATTTTGCCACATTGACACGGCTGGTACGGATACCCCTACTAATTTGGCTACCCTTGTGCAGCCCCCTAATAGCTTAATCATTGTTGTAGTATTCATTCAGCTATCTTAACATTTTTACAACAGATTGCAAATAAAGTGTTGCAATGTGTTTTAAGTTGGCTTAATATCTAAATACCGCATTTGCGGTGATTAATACCGCAGTTGCGGTGACAAAGGAAAAAAATGAGTGAACAAGATAAAGACTTCAACAGCTTCCAAGAACATTTGGAACGCATCTTTAAAGACATCGAGGATGGTGTATTTTTGTCCGCAGATGAAATCGGTGACTTACGTTATGCCTGTGGATTGCCTGTAAAACGTAATAACCATGTAAACCCTGTGTTGCGTGACGTTATTAACGACTTTTCCAATATTTTTAGGAGTGCAAAATGAATCCCCAATTTCAGACTGTAACGCCTGAAATGGCAAAAGGTTATTTATTAAAAAATACTGATAACCGTAACAAAAGAGGTTGGTGGGTTTCAGGACTTGCCAACATGATTAAGCGTGGCGAGTGGATTCCTACCCATCAAGGTGTAGCATTTTCTCAATCAGGCAATTTATTAGATGGCCAACATCGTTTAGAAGCCATTATTGAAGCCAATATTCCAGTACAAATGATGGTTACTACTGGTGTTCGCGATGATGCGTATAAAGTTTTAGACAACGGCATCAAGCGTACATTAGCTGATCTTACTGGCATTAGCCAAAGAACGGCTGAAGTATGCCGTGTATTGGCTAGACTAGCTTATGGTGGCGATACGGTTACTAGCGCAGACCAAATTATAGATATATACAACACAGGCGTTGGTGAAGTTCACGATAACTTAGTTGAGTATTGCGGAAAAGCTGTAGCCGTATTATCTTCCGCGCCTATTAGGACTGTAGCTACTTGTATGATTCTTGACGGCCATAACCAGCAGTATATAAAAAATATATACGCTAATTTGTGCCATCAAAAGTTTAACGAATTGCCTAATATAGCCCAATCTTTTATTCGTCAAGTAAGCGATAAAAGGGCTACGGTAGGAGATCGGTATGACCTTATGGCTAGGGTTTTAAAAGTGTTTGATTCTTCTATTAAAGACACAACAAGGCTTACAGTAAGTGATTCAGACGCATCAGCAGCTACAGCGTATTGCCGTAATGTAGTAAGAAAACTATTAACTAAGGAAAGCAAATGATTATTTCAGATACATCAAAAGAATTTAAGATAGCCCCAGCAGGGCTTCACATGGCACGACTGTACTCAATTATTGATTTGGGTCACCAAGCTACCGAGTGGGCTGGCGAAACCAAAATTATGCACAAGGTCGTACTGACTTGGGAGTTGCATGGCGATGACGATACAGGCGCACCATTAAAGACAGATGACGGCAAGCCGTTAATTGTGTCTAAGCGTTATACAGTCAGTCTTGGGGATCAGGCGCGGTTGCGTCAAGAC
>CAIQND010000945.1 GCA_903873045.1 uncultured Methylococcaceae bacterium
CCAAGGGAAAAAGATATTGGCGATTAATACGCCATATAACATGAGCTTGAGTTGGCTTGCCCATTCAATCAACGCCAGATGTCGGCCACTGTATTCCAGAATCATGGCTTCATGAATCATGGTCAGTTCCAGATGCGTGGCTGGATTGTCCACAGGAATCCGTCCGGTTTCAGCGATGGCAACCAAGATCAGGGCAAACAGGGCAAATACAAAAGAAGGTCTTAAGATAAGCCCCTCATTTAATACATGCGCAATGGCACCCGATAAATTGGTGGTGGACGCCGTCATGGTTAGGGTAAAAATAGCCATTAACATGGCGGGTTCTGCCAGCGAAGAAATAGTCATTTCCCGGGATGAACCCATACCACCAAATGCGGTACCTATATCCAGCCCCGCCAAGGCCAGAAAAAAGCGGGCAAAGGCAAAAAATCCCACCATGACAATCACATCCGCACTGGCCGAGGTGGGCAGATTAACCGCGATCAATGGCACCACGCTTGCCGCCAGTATCGTGGCAGAAAATATCAGGTAAGGTGCGGCTATAAATAGCCAAGATGCCTGTTCCGAGACTACCGGCTGTTTATGCGTTAATTTAAGTAAATCCCGGTAAGGCTGTAACAGGGAAGGGGCTTTACGGTTTTGTAAATGGCATTTACACATTTTTAGCCAACCCGCCAATAACGGTGCGAGTACGACAAATAAAGTAGTTTGTAAAATGGCGATTAACCAGTTCATTGTGGCTCTCCAGACGGTAGGGGCTTTTTGTTATAAGGTGCGACTGTATTTTTATCCATCAGCTAATCACCCAGAGCAGGAGTAGTAAGGTGGCAAACGAGTAGCCCAGATAGGTTCGGATATTACCGGTTTGAATGCGCCCTACCTGCCTAGCCAAGTTGTTTACACTTTGCGCTATCGGTTGATACAGGCGTGGCCAGCTATGATCCTGTATATGCAGTTGATAATGCACAGCGGCCACATCTTGGTTCATTGCGCCTTGCAAGTCTTTTTTAATCTGTTCGTCGATAATCCAGGTTTTGGCGAAAATTCGTCGGAAAGGCATGGTAAATGAACTAGAGGTATATTGCATACGCGGTGTCAAGCCGCCAAAACCACAATCCCAAGTTTCGGCCCGTCGCATGACGGTCAAAGGACTACGCCGTAAATACCAATAACAAACACCGGCCGCAATCAGTGCGCCTATTAGCACCAGTGGCGGTGAGTAAGACGCCTGCTCTGCAGAAACCGGAGCCAGCCATAACCAACCTAAAGCGGAATCATTCGGTAAGATATGTCCTAATAATTGACCTGAAACATTGTTGATTAAATGAATAATTACGCCAGGAAAAATCCCGATAAAAAAACACAAACCGGCCAACAAAGCAGGGCCGGCCAGCAACCCTTTGTCACTTACTTCATGCGCTTTTTCACTGTTTCGTGAGCGTGATTGCCCCAGAAATATCAGCCCGAATACTTTAACAAAACACGCCGCCGCCAACGCCGCCGTCAATGCCAAGGCCGCAGCAGCAACGGGAATTAAACTGCGCAATACGCCATTATCCAGCACATCAACTTGTAGCGCGGTCTGAAAAGCCAGCCATTCTGAAACAAAGCCGTTAAACAAGGGCAATGAAGAAATACTCATACAGCCGACCAAAAACAATGCGCTGGTTTGGGGCATTTTTTTAATCAATCCACCCATCATGTCGATATTTAATTCATGAGTTTGGTGATGAATAATGCCGGCACCCAAGAACAATAAATTCTTGAACAAGGCATGATTAAAGGCATGAAACAGAGCTGCCAAAAAGCCCAAAGCGGCCAGTTGCGGATGGCCGTTTGCCATAAAGATCATCGATAAGCCCAGCACCATAAAAATAATGCCGATGTTTTCAACAGAACTGTAGGCTAACAGGCGTTTTAAATTGGGTTGCATCAGGGCATACAGAATACCGCCCAGCGCAGAAACCGTACCCAGAATTAACAGCACCACGCCCCATTGCCACTGTACATCGCCGAGCAAATCAAAACAAAATCGAATCAAGCCATACAAGGCTACTTTAAGCATGACACCACTCATCAGTGCTGAAATATGCGAGGGTGCTACCGGATGGGCTTCCGGCAACCAGACGTGAACCGGCACTATCCCGGCTTTCATGCCAAAACCCAACAGGGCCAAGACGAAAGCAATACTTGCCCACGTGGTTGATAAGTTGGCCTCACGCAGGGCATCAAAGGTAAAGCCGGTAGAAAAACTGGCCAGTACGCCAAACCCTAAAATAATCGATAAGGCGCCGACTTCTGCCATTAATAAATAAAGAAAAGCGGCACGGCGATTAGCGGGATTTTCATGCTGAAAGGCCACCAGAAAATAGCTGGCGACCGACATCAACTCCCAGGCAATCATGAACATGAAAGCATCATCCGCCAACAGTACCAATAACATGCCGGTAACAAACAAACCGGTAAATAAACCCAAGGCAGCAAAGGGATGTTCATTTTCTTTATAAGTACGGACATAGCCGGGGCCGTAAAGACTTACCGCACAAACGGCAATGCCGATAATTAAAAAGAAGAAACCGGACAAACCGTCAAAACGGATATGCCAAGGTAGCCAGGGTAAACCCAAAGCAATCTGGTCGGTAATAACCTCTTTACTGAGCAGCACAGCCAACCCGGCGATGACGGCAAAGACACCGGACAAGCCCAATAAAACAAACACGGCTTGTTTTAAAAAAACCGGAAAGCGACGTTCTTCAAGATTTTTATTAATCCAGCTCCGGCAACGGACATTGCGGGTAAATAATTTGTTAAAACCATACTCACTGATTGCTGACAGGGTTTGACGCTGAGGCATCATCAGCGCCAGCAAACCGGAAGCAAAGCTTAGAAGTACGGCACAATAAGCTGATAAAAGGATCATGAAATTCTCACTATCGTGTTTGAGCTAAAATAAAAAAATAAAAAGGTGAAAGGTGAAAGGCGAAAGGCGAAAAAAACCAAATCTTCAATACGCTCGCCCTTTGCCTTTCGCCTGAGTCCTATTTCCTGTCATCTGCCGTCATTAGCCGCGCGGCGAGCGCATGATCTGAAAACGTTTCCAACGCGTTACCCAGTTGTCGACAGTGTCCACCCTGAGCTTCATAGTTTTGTTGGAAGTCATGGATAAACGTCATCACCGTATGATCAATCAGGTAACCGTCTGAAAAATCAAAAATAAGTGTTTTACCCTGTTCCAGTCCGGCCAGTGCTTTTTTTAACGGCAAGATGTTTGAAAAGAGGGCAGAGCCTAATAACTTGATTATCCGCGTATTGTTATCTTGTTGTTGAATCGTAAAGTGAATCTTGAACAGGTTGCCAAGCCAAACGCCTCTTGCCAAGGTAATGGCCAATTTGACAACAATGCCCAAGATGACGCCCATTAATAAATCGGTCGCTAATATGCCGATAAGCGTGACTACAAACAATAATAACTGTTCTTTACCGATATCCAATGCCTGTGTGAATGTTTTAGGCGACGCTAAACGATAACCGGTATAAACCAGTAAGGCGGCTAAAGCAGCCAAAGGAATACGTTGTATAAAA
>CAIQND010000946.1 GCA_903873045.1 uncultured Methylococcaceae bacterium
CAATTCAGCTTCCCCTGCCCTGTCAATAAGCCGGTTTCTTTGCATTTCATGGAGACGATGATTAACAATATCAGCAATATAACTTTGCTCATCCAAAGATAAATTAGCAATACTGTTTAATATCTCATTAACGTGTGTTGTCTGATTCATTGCCTGCCCACCTTCTTACTCTGTACAAAAATATTTTTAGCCTCAGCCACATCTTTTTTGATCTGGGCTTTCAGTTGTTCCAACGATTGAAAACGTATTTCGTCCCTGATTTTTTGTTTAAAACGCACTTCCACATAACGTCCGTAGATTTCCTTATCAAAATCGAATAAATAAGTTTCAAGTACCACTTTGGAACCGCCATCAACCGTGGGTCTTGTGCCTACATTAGCCACGCCTTCCAATTCCAAACCATCAATTCCCGACATGGTAACGGCAAATACACCGTTAACAGGCGTGTTTTTTCTAAACATTTTTATATTGGCGGTAGGATAGCCAATCGTCCGGCCCAGTTTTTCACCGTGCGCCACCCGTCCGCACACCGAATAACAGTGTCCCAACAATTTTTCGGCCTGTATCAAATCACCTGCTCCCAGCGCATCCCTAATAAGGGTGCTACTGATGCGCAGCCCCGCTACTTGGTAGGAACCGGTATCTTCAACACTAAAACCGTAGAGCTTGCCCTTTTCCTTAAGCATCGCAAAATTACCTCGCCTTGCCTTGCCAAAATGAAAATCATCCCCGATCACGAGATGCTTGACGTTTAATTTATTGATTAAAATATCATCAATAAACTGCTCGGCGTCACAGTTGGCAAAATAGCGATTAAAGCGCACCATTAATAAGTTATCAACCGGTAACTTGGTAAACTCAATGACTTTTTCACGCAAACACATCAAGCGCGAAGGCGCATTATCGCCCAGAAAATATTCCAGCGGCTGCGGCTCAAAAGTCATAATCACCACCGGTAACCCCAGTGCCTCACCTCGTTCAGCCAGTTTTTTTATCACCGCCCGATGACCTAAATGCAAGCCGTCAAAATTACCTATGGACAGTACACAACCGTTTTTAAACGGGTCTAAATGGGATAATCCTCTAATTAAATGCATGATCCTTTTGATGATACAAAAACTTTTATTTTATCATGTGAAACGGTTAAACGGGGCAGTCATCAATAGATTGCAATAGATAAGACCGTTTATAAACTTAGGTAACGGGTAGGGTTTTATTCTCGCCTTTGCCTTGTACCACTGTCAAATGTCGTAATCGTAAACCCGTTAGCACTAATGTCACCGTGTAAATAACCAGCCCTATCAATATCCACTTAAGCAAATTTATAACCCGCTCACTCGAACTCCACTGATTCCACCAGCTAGCGTCAACCCAATAATACAAGACAGCAGACATCGCGGCACTCGCCAGCAACACGCGGGTAAAAAACAGCCACCAGCCACTGACAGGCTGATAGACTTTTTCTTGCCATAACTTTTTCAGCAGTAAAGCGGCATTAAAAAAAGCCCCCAGCGAGGTAGCCAAAGCCAGTCCTGCATGAGCCAAAGGAAAAACCAGCACACCATTTAAAACCAGACTGGCTATCATAGCGTAAAAGCCATAACGAACGGGCGTTTTCATATCCTGACGTGCAGTAAATCCCGGCACCAGCACTTTAATCAGGATATAGCCCAGCAAACCAATCGCGTAAGCTCTTAAGCTAAGCCCTGCATAATGTACATCTTGCAAGCTAAATTCATTATACTGAAACAGCGTTGACAACATCGGTTCAGCCAGTAACAGTAAGCCAATGGTCGCCGGCATACCTATCAAAAAAACCAGGCGCAAGCCCCAATCCAATGAATTTGAAAACGCCGCCGTATCTTCCTCCGCATGATTTTTTGCCAAACTGGGTAAAATCACTGCTCCCAGTGCAAGCCCCAATATTCCCAACGGAAACTCTACCAAACGATCTGAATAATAAAGCCAGGAGACACTCCCCACCGTTAAAAATGAGGCTATCAGGGTATCCAGCAACAAATTAATCTGGGTGACTGATACGCTAAAAATAGCGGGCAACATGAGGCCAATAATCTTTTTTACACCGGGATCGTTATACCCCATTCTAAACCGTGGCATCAACCCCAGACGCATTAACGCCGGAATCTGAAACAACAATTGCACGACACCCGCTGCAAAAACACCCCACGCCAAAGCCACAACCGGTTCATCCATTAAGGGAGCCAGCCAGATTGCGGCGGCAATCATGCAAATATTCAAAAAAACAGGGGTTAAGGCCGGAACAGCAAACTTGCCATGCGCATTTAAAATGCCACCGGCAAAAGCGACCAAGCCAATAAAAAACAAATAGGGAAAGGTGATTTTTAGCATCAACACAGCCAGTTCGTGCTGTGTACCTTGCCATGCAAAACCGGGTGCCAATAACAAAATAAGCAAAGGTGCAGCGACCATACCTATTAATGTCATCAACAGTAATACAACCGCCAGTGTCCCCGCCGTTCTATCGACAAACAACTTTAACGCGGCTTTGCTTCCCTGTTCTTTGTAATCCGCCAACACCGGCACAAAAGCATGGGCAAACGCACCTTCTGCGAATAAGCGCCGTAAAAAATTGGGTATTTTAAAAGCCACAAAAAATGCATCGGTTGCAACATCGACACCAAAAATTCGTGCAATTAACATATCACGCACAAATCCCAGAACACGGGAAATAAGCGTCATACTGCCCACAATGGCAGTTGATTTAAAAAGCTGGCGGCTCAAGGTCTCTCCCTTTACATAACGTTTGTGTTGACAATAATACCATTTAAAAAGATAATGCAGGGCTATTTAACTCATTCACAAACGCATCGAGACACTATGGCTAATACAGCACAAGCTAAAAAGCGCGCGAGACAAGCGGAAAAAAGCCGTATTCGCAACGCCGGACAACGTAGCAACTTACGTACATTTGTAAAAAAAGTAATTGCCGCCGTTAATGCAGGCGACAAAGAGAAAGCGCAAGCCGCCTATCAAATTGTTGTACCCATTATTGATTCCGCAGTAAATAAAGGCATTATTCATAAGAATAAAGCCGCACGCGGCAAGAGCAGACTGAATTCAAAAGTAAAAGCTATCGCTTAAACTCTTTAGTAGTTGCTTAAATAAAAAGGCCGGACTTTTTGAGATACGGCCTTTTTTTTGTCTTAAAAAAAGCAACTCCTCATTAGTCATCCACAACGACCGTCTTGTTGGCGTAGACAGTCGAACGAGCAATACCCGCCAACTGGCACTGCCGAACCAACGCCCGCTCATCATCCTGTGGATCTATCCAGCGCTGTCTTTCGCTTAAAGGCTGATCCCTGACTTTTTTTTTAGCCAGTCCAGCTCCATATTAAGCTGGCCAATCTTGGCATACAAACGTACCGGATCACTCTGGGGATCAAGGGGCTTGGAGCCACGCTTCACCTCAAATAGTTGACTGGCATTCTCCAACAAGGCCTTCTTCCATAATCCGATTTGGGTGGGATGAACACCATACTCTTGAGCAATCTCGTTTACCGTTTTCTGCTCCTTCAATGCCTCTAAGGCTATCTTGGCTTTTTGTGTGGCCGTCAAAATCTTACGCTTTTTTTCACTCATTTCTGTCTACCTTTTTATGGAAGACACCATCTTAATCGACTGTCCGGATTTTGGGG
>CAIQND010000947.1 GCA_903873045.1 uncultured Methylococcaceae bacterium
AGCGAGTGTAATGTCTGATAAGGTAATTGAAAAACTTTGCCTCGAACTCAATGCAACGGAGACTCTATTTCCTCGTACAAATTTACGTATGATATTCAAAGTTGGGTCAAATTAAAATCCTAGAGGTCTGGGTGTCTGAACTTACCCATTAGACGAATCCAATCGCTTGCTTGATTGAGAAAATTCTACTTTTAATGGGTAAAATATTCTCCGGAAATCACCTAAAGTGGGGCGGTTTATCGAATTTTATAGCGAGGCCGATCAGGCGATTGCTGATCTACTGGGTTTACAACGATTGAGGGCTAATCGGCGCGGGGCTTTGTGGGGCTTTTCGGTAGCCTTTGCACGGCATTATTTACGGCGCTTGCTTAAGGCGGGCTTGCCGGTGGTTTGCCTTGTTGAGACCGGGCAATATCTTAACAGGATTCAGGAAAGGCGGGTATTTTGCCGGGTTGTGCCGGGTAAATCTTTAACAGTCTAGTGTCAAAAAAATATCCAGAAAGGCTGATAGGCTAATCGCTTGGCGAAAATAAGGCTAGCTGCTTGTCTCGCCTAAAGTGGGTAGCCGTTTAATATTTACCGTTAGTCATTAAGTTGGCGCGTATGGGGGGAGGGGTAAGGTTTGGAGGGTCATCGACAGGCATTCCCATGCGAGGCATGGGAATGCTTTATAACTAAGAGTTAGAAATCTATCTCCCCAATTTATTTTTTCAGCAGCTTGCTACGCGCAATTTCAACCAGCTTCAGCGCATAATCGGTAAGCGGGCGACGTTTTACGACGACCGTATAGCCCAATAACCCCATCACCAAGCCATAAAACAATTTTTCGAATGCTGACGAGCTTTGTTGTTGATTGGCAAATACGGCATCCGAGGCTTTTTCAACGACCGTTTGCACCGCTACTTTAGAGGGCGTAACTTCTGCTTTCAGATCAGGCAAGCCCAAACTGCGAAACGCGTCATAATCTTGCCAGATAGGATATTTTCCTTGCCATAAGGACTTGGAAAAATAAGGTGCCAAGCTCATGCCGTGTGCCAAAGGAATACCTCTTTCATCAATAAAGCCTTTATAGACAACCAGGCTAATATCACCGCCTTCGCCATGACCATCGGTGGTAAACGATTTTTCAACATGGTCATGGAACATCCAGATACCTTGTCCAAAGCTGTTTAAACCATCATCTACACCGCTTAATTCCAAATCCAGACGCTGGGCCGGAACCATGCCATGAACGTCGCGTTGGATATAAGAACCTGGGCCATTATCAACGCCATCATAATGGGTGACAGTCGGTTTATGTCCATGAATATGCATCGCAAATGATTCGGTATGACCATTTAAGATACGTAGTTTCACTTTTTGATTTTCTTCCATGTGAATCAACGATTCCCTCAAGGTATAAGGGAAAGAACGACCATTGAGCATAAAATAGTCATCGGTGGCATCGGTGATGTCATATTCCGTGTTCATATGCTTGGCAATCAGACGCGGATCATTGGCTGATCTGGCAACCAGTTCATGCAATTCTTTATCGGCCGATTGGTAATGCAAATCATATTCCCGTGCATATTTTTCAAGCACAGCAACCGAAGGATGACGAACTTGTCCTGCACCGACATTAAGCGTTTGCGGCCAATTGTTGGGGCGATTTTCTTCAACCACAAAAATGCCTTGCAAGCCCATCGGGATATGGGTATGCGGCTGCACATGGCAATGGTAATACATGGTGCCCGGTTGACGTGGTTTGATAACGTAGGTTTTACTTTGGCCTGGCATGGTGTCCATGTTGCTGGTTTGCCCCACTCCATCATTACCGGTGCCGCTCATATCCATAAAAGGATGATCTATACCATGCAAGTGGATGGAATGCGGTAAATAATGCGTGTTTTCCAAAACGATCCAAA